>JANJTI010000344.1 GCA_024711185.1 Brevundimonas sp.
ACCGCCACCTTGCGCACGTCCAGCCCCAACTCCTCGACCAGCGCCAGCACGGTGGCGGCGGACGTTTCCAGAGTTTCGCCGTTGACCTGGATGTGCATGACGCTACGTCAATCTCCATCGCGCGCGGCTTGCTTGCCGCCACGCCTCAGCTAAAAGGCCGGACCGATTCCGGTCGGACGCCAATTTTCACGAGCGAATGCCCGACAGCCCCGTCCTCTACGTCCTGAACGGCCCGAACCTCAACCTCCTGGGGGTGCGTGAGCCCGAGGTCTACGGCCGCGAAACCCTCGCGGACGTGCAGACGCGCTGCGAGCGCGCCGCCGCCGGCGCGGCCGTGGTGTTCCGTCAGACCAATCACGAGGGCGAACTGATCGACCAGGTGCAGGAAGCCCGGGTGAAGGCGGACGCGCTCGTCATCAACCCGGCGGGCTACGGCCACACCTCGGTGGCCCTACTCGACGCGCTGAAGACGCTGAGCATTCCGATCGTCGAGTGCCACCTTTCCAATCCGGCCGCGCGCGAGCGCTACCGGCATCGCTCCTATGTGTCGGCGGTCGCCGCCGGCGTGGTTTCGGGCTTCGGCCCGGTGAGTTACGAACTGGCCGTCCAGGCCGCCCTCGGTCTGGTGCAGGAACGCAGCCGGTCCGCGGACCGTTCGATCTAGACAGGGACGAGAGGCTCCGATGTCCGACAAGACACCCCGGTTGAAGAACGACGACAGCGGCATCGACGCCGCCCTGGTGCGTCAGCTCGCCGATATTCTCAACGACACCGACCTGACCGAGATCGAGGTCGAGAAGGACGATCTGAAGATCAAGGTGAAGCGCGAGGTGACCGTCGCCGCCCCGCCCGTGCACTACGCCGCCGCGCCTGCCCCGGTCGCGCATGCGGGGCCCGCCGCCGCGCCGGCGGCGCCTTCGGGCGCCGCGATGCCATCGGATCCGGCGACCATCGTCGCCCGGTCCGGCGAGGAAGTGAAGTCGCCGATGGTCGGCACCGCCTACCTCCAGCCCTCGCCCGAAGCGCCGCCGTTCGTGCAGCCCGGCGACAAGGTGAAAAAGGGCCAGACCCTGCTCATCGTCGAGGCGATGAAGACCATGAACCCGATCCAGTGCCCTCGCGACGGCGTGGTGGCCGAGGTGCTGGTCGGCGACGCCCAGCCGGTCGAGTTCGGCGAACCGCTCGTCCTGCTCGAGGCGTAAGCCAATGTTCACCAAGGTCCTCATCGCCAACCGCGGCGAGATCGCTCTGCGGATCCACCGGGCGTGCAAGGAGATGGGCATCTCCACCGTCGCCGTGCACTCCGAGGCCGACCGGGGCGCCATGTGGGTGCGGCTGGCCGACGAGAGCGTCTGCATCGGCCCGGCTCCCGCGGCGAAGTCGTACCTGAACATCCCTTCGATCATCGCGGCGGCGGAGATCACCGGCGCCCAGGCCATCCATCCGGGCTACGGCTTCCTGTCCGAGAACGCCCGCTTCGCCGAGATCGTCGAAGCCCACGGCATGACTTTCATCGGGCCGAAGCCGGAACATATCCGGATCATGGGCGACAAGATCACCGCCAAGCAGACGGTCAAGGACGCCGGGATTCCGGTGGTCCCGGGCTCGGACGGCGAAGTCGAGACGGTCGAGGCGGCGGTGAAGGCGTCGAAAGCCATCGGCTTCCCGCTGATCGTCAAGGCCGCCGCCGGCGGCGGCGGGCGCGGCATGAAGGTCGCCCTGACCCCCGACGATCTCGTCGAGGCGGTGCGCACCGCCCAGTCGGAGGCGCAGGCGGCCTTCGGAAACGGCGCCGTCTACATGGAGCGCTACCTCCAGAAGCCGCGCCACATCGAGCTCCAGGTCATCGCCGACAGCCACGGCAATGTCGTCCACCTCGGCGAACGCGACTGTTCGCTGCAGCGTCGCCACCAGAAGGTGCTTGAGGAAGCGCCGTCCCCGGCCCTGTCCGCGGTCGAGCGCGCCCAGATCGGCCGCACCGTCAACGAGGCGATCGGCAAGATCGGCTATCTCGGCGTCGGCACCATCGAGTTCCTGTGGGAGGATGGCGAGTTCTTCTTCATCGAGATGAACACCCGCCTCCAGGTCGAGCATCCGGTTACGGAAATGATCACGGGCGTCGATCTGGTGCGCGAGCAGATCCGCATCGCCGCCGGCCTGCCGCTCAGCTTCGGCCAGGACGACATCCACTTCGAGGGCCATTCCATCGAAGTGCGTATCAACGCCGAGAACGCCGAGACCTTCACGCCGTCGCCCGGCACGGTGAACGACTTCCACGCCCCGGGCGGGCTGGGCGTGCGTCTGGATAGCGCCATCTACGCCGGCTATTCGATCCCCCCATACTATGACAGCCTGATCGGCAAGCTGATCGTCCATGGTCGCGACCGGGAGGAATGCGTCGCCCGCCTGAGGCGCAGCCTCAACGAGATGGTCGTCGGCGGGGTCGACACCACCATCCCGCTGTTCCAGAAGCTGCTGCAGGAACCGGATATCCTGTCAGGCGACTACGACATCCACTGGCTGGAGAACTGGGCGAAACGGCGCAAGGCCGAAGCCTGACGGCGGTGGAGGAGCCCGGTTTCAGCGCCAGCCTCCCCTTCGGCCGGTTCGGTCCGGACGAGTTGCTCCAGTGCTACGCGACGGGCGTCTTCCCCATGGGCGAGGGGCGCGACGACCCGCGCGTCTTTCTGGTGGAGCCCGATGCGCGGGGCGTCATCCCGCTCGACGCCTTCCACATCCCGTCCCGGCTGCGCCGCACCGTGCGCGCCGAACCGTTTGAGATCCGGTTGGACACGGCGTTCGACGCCGTGGTCGAAGCCTGCGCGGCGGCCGGGCGCGGGCGGGAGGACAGTTGGATCAACGGTCCGATCCGCCGCCTCTACGGCGCGCTCAACGCCCGCGGCTGCGCCCATTCCATCGAATGCTGGCGCGACGAACGGCTGGTCGGCGGCCTCTATGGCGTTACGCTCGGCGCGGCCTTCTTCGGCGAGAGCATGTTCAGCCGCGAGCGCGACGCCTCCAAGGTGGCGCTGGTGCATCTGGTCGCGCGACTGAAGCGAGGCGGGTGGCGGCTGCTCGACGCCCAGTTCATGACCAGCCATCTTGGCCAGTTCGGCGCGGTGGAGATTTCCCGCGCGGACTATCTCCGCCGGCTTCGTCTGGCCCGCACGCTCAGGGTCGAGGCCGCTGCGCTGGCGCTGCCGATGAGCGGGGCCGAGGCGGTGGCCTACGCCCTGCAGCCCACGACCCAGGCGTCGTAGATCGGATGCTGGAGCCCGTTCACGCCGGGCGACGACGCGAACATCCAGCCGCGGAAGATCTCCCTCGGCTCGGCGGACTGCAGCAGGCCGCGCGGCTGGATCCGGAACTCGAGATAGGCGACGGAGTCCGGAACCAGCTCCGCCGGCGCCGAGACCTCGCACGCGCGGGCGGTGACGATCAGGGAGTCCGCGAAACGGACCGGGCGGCCGCCGACCTCGACGGCGAAGCGCATCTTCTCCGCGGTGATCTTGTCGACCGCTTCGACGATGGCGACGCGGCGGCGCTGTCGGCGGGCGGGTTCGTCCGCCTCGGCGGTCGTCGGGGCCGGAGCCGGGACGGCCTCCGCCTCCCCGCCGCCCGTCCCCGCCTTTTCGTCGGGGGACGCGACGTCGTCGGCCGACGGAACCACCACCACCGGCGGATTGGCGGGCGTGATCGGAATCGGCACGACCGGAGCCGGCGCGGCTTCGGGGGCCGGCTCTCGCGGAGGCACGACGACCGGTGGGGTCGCCGGCTGCGCCGCCGGCTGGCTGTTCAGCTCGGCGGTCGGGTCCTGCAGGGGGCGGGCGTCCTGCGGCAGGTCGTTCAGCGCGGCCGCGATCACGCCGCCGGCGCCCAGCAGAGCCCCGGAGGCGATCACCAGAAGAAGCGCCCGCCGATCTCTCATTCCGGCTTCCAGGCCTCGTAGTCTCCGGTGGCGGCGGGGCGAACGCCTTCCGCCGCCAGCGAGCCCTTCGGCCGCCACGCCATCGGCGTCCCGGTGAGATTGGGCAGGTAGTCCTTCTCCCACGCCTTGCGTGCCAGGGGCTGCTCCGTCGGCGGCTCGTCGATCGTATAGTGGAGCCAGCCGTGCCACTCCGGCGGCACCTTCGATCCGTCAGCGTAACCGTTGTAGACCACCCAGCGCCGGCGACGGCCGTCGTAGCTGGTGTTGTCGCGAGCGAGGTAATAGCGGTTGCCGAATTCGTCGGTCCCGACCAGCTGGCCGCGCTTGGCGATGGTGAACAGGGTGCCGATGGTGGCGCCGTCCCACCAGCCGAAAATCTTGCCTAGCACGTCAGGAAATCCACTCGATTCGGACCGGCCGGAACGCCCGGCGTCTGCGGCGCAGATCATAGAAACCCGCAGCGGTCGCGTCCAGCGCGCCGAAGCCGTGACACTGCTCAAGATGTTGGGGGTAAGCCGAGCGGAGGACGCCACATTTATTGCAGAACCTCGGTCTGGCCGGCTAGCCTGAGGCAACCGCCGGATCGAGACGCCCCCATGCGCCAGTCCACATCGCTCGCCGCCCTGCTCCTCACCCTCCCCCGGCCGGTCCGGGAGATCGAGCGGCCTGCCGGGGTGATCGCGGTGCGGGCTCCGGAGACATGGACGGACGTGCAGATCGAGGCGTGGCTCGACTGGGCCGCGGACACCGGACTGCCGCTGGACGACGCTGACCCGATCGCCAGCGCGGCAAGGGCGTGGACGACGCGCCTGCGGCGTCCGCAGGGCGGCACGGCCGAGCTGGATGCCGCCCTGCTGCTGGGCGTGGCGGCTCCGGCCGGGACCGCTGCGATCGACCCGACCCCGCCGGTGCAGCTGGAGGACCCGGCCGCACCGCGCCTGTTGGCGGCCGACGCCGCCCGGCGGCGGTCGCTCCGGCTGGCCGCCGGCGCCACCCGTGCGGCGACGGACGCGCTGGAGGCCGTGGCGGAGGCGGTCACGCGCTGCAGCGGCCCGCCCGCGGACTGCAGGGATCCGGCCCGCAACCCCGCCCTGGCTCGCGCCGCCCGGGCCGCCCGGGCCGCGGGAGCGACCGACGTCGACATCCTCCGGGCCGCCGCCGGCGCCGGGACCGATACAGCGCCGCTGGAGCTCGCCAGCCCACCTCCCCTGCTGGCGATCGCCGACCGGGGCGTCGTGGCCGCCGGAGGCCCCGACGCCCAGCTGGCGGGCGGCTCCGCCCTCGACGGCGACCTGATCGTGACCTTCGAGCCCGGCGTGGCTGAGGCGCTGCTGGAAACCAGCCGCGGGCCGGCGATCCTGCTCTCGGCGCCCCGGCTGGTGCAGCTGCTTGGAGAGCACGCCTTCGAGGCGGGTCTTCGCCGACAGGTTCAGCTGTGGAGCGGAGCTCTCGCTCCGGAAGGCGAGGCCTGGACCCTCGGCCTTTGCGGCCTCGCCGACCATCTGCTGGCCGCCGGCGTCGGCGACCCCGCCGCCGAGGCGGCGCGTCTGGCCGAACTGGTTGTGAACGCGGCCGGCGTCGCCGGCCAGGCGTTGAGCCTGTTCGTCGATGATCCCGAGGCGATGCTCCGGGTCGGCTCGTCCTCCCTCTCGGCGCTGGAGATCTTCCAGACCGCCGACGGCGAGACCGCGCCCCGGCTCAGGCCCTCGGTCGGCAGGGCGATCGCGCGGGCAGGCGGCGACGTGGACGAAGCGGAGCGCTGGCTTCTGGGACGACGCACCCTCGCCGGCGCGCCCGGCCTGGATCATGCGGCCCTGCGGACGGCCGGCTTCACCGACGTGGAGCTGGAGGCGGTGGAGCTTGCGCTCGCCCGCGTCGCCCGGCTGGAGGACGCCTTCCATCCCGCGGTGCTGGACGCCGGTTTCGTGCGCGACGTGCTCGGCCTCGAGCCGGAAGGCAACGAGCCGGTGCTGCCCCGCCTCGGCTTCACCGCCGAGCAGCTCGCGGCCGCTTCGGCGTGGGTCTTCGGGCGCCCGGACCTGCGCGACTGGCCGGCGGCGCCGGCGGGCCTGGCGGACCTGCTCGGCGACCCGGGCGGCTTCGAGCGACGTTTGCGCCGTTCTCTGGAACCATTCAGCGTCGCACCGGATCTCGCGCCGATCGACCTGCCCTGGCAGGCGGACGCCGCCCAGGCGGCGCGGGCCCTCGCGGACGGCGCACGGGAGGGATTGCGCGCGGTGCGGCTGAAGCGTTCGGCACCGCCGGCTGGTCCGCTGTTCGAGTTGCCGGAAGGCGCGCCGGACGACCGTGAGCGGCGGTCCCCCCCGGAAACCCGCACGGTGGAGCGGGTGGTCGAGAAGGTGATCGAGCGCCAGCGCACGCGCCGCAAGCTCCCCGACCGTCGCAAGGGATACATCCAGAAGGCGGCCGTGGGCGGCCACAAGGTCTACATCCACACCGGCGAGTACGAAGACGGCGAGCTCGGCGAGATTTTCATCGACATGCACAAGGAAGGCGCCGCCTTCCGGTCGCTGATGAACAATTTCGCGATCGCGATCTCCATCGGCCTGCAGTACGGCGTGCCGCTCGAGGAGTTCGTCGACGCCTTCGTCTTCACCCGCTTCGAACCGGCGGGCCGGGTGACCGGCAACGACTCGATCAAGTCGGCCACTTCGATCCTCGACTACATCTTCCGCGAACTGGGCGTGTCCTATCTGGGCCGGCAGGAGCTGGCCAACGCCGAGCCGGAGCCCGGCGACGGCCTTGGGATCCGCGACCCGGGCGCCGAGGAAGCCGCCGCGGTTCCTGCCGCCCGGTTCATCTCGAAGGGCTTCGCCCGGGGCGCCGCTCCGGACAACCTCGTGGTCCTGCCCTTCGCCCAGACCCGTGATCCCCGCCCGGAGAGCATCAGCCAGGGGCCGCCGGCGACCGCCTGTCCAGACTGCGGCGACCTGGCGCTCCGGCAGCGGGGCGGAGGCTGGATCTGCGACACCTGCGGGGCCGCGCCTTCGATGCAGGGTTAAGTCAACGAATTGGCGCCACGCTCCGGCCAACTGGTCCCTGCCGACCCGGAGCCCGCCATGAAGCGCCTTCTGATCTCCCTCGCCGTCCTGATGGCCGCCGCCCCGGCGCAGGCGCAGAACGCCGGCCAGATCGCCCGGGTACGCGGCGGGGCGAGCTGCAGCGGCTGCAACCTTTTCCAGGCCGAGCTGACCGGTCTGCAGGCGCGGGGCCTGAACCTGTCCGGCGCCCGCCTCCGCCAGGCCGATCTCAGTCTCGTGGTGATGAACCGCACCCGCTTCGACAACGCCGACCTGCGCGACGTGGAGGCCTACGGCGGCGTGTTTTCGGGATCCAGCTTTGCCGGAGCCGACCTGACGAACGCCAGCTTCGTCGGGACCTACCTGGATGGCGCGAACTTCCGCGGCGCGACGCTGGCCGGCGTCAACCTGTCGGGCTCCTCCCTGAGAGGCGCTCGCGGCCTGACGCAGTCGCGACTGAACCAGGCTTGCGGCGACGAGGCCACGCGGCTGCCGGCGGGCCTGACCCTTCCCCGCTGCTGATCCGCCACCGACCTTACGACGAATTAAGTAGGGTCTGTCGGGCGTTGGCGTCATGAAGGAGGCGTGACCCAGTTCGCCCGAATCCTTGTCCGTCGCCTCCTCCCCGCCAGCGTCGCCGCCGCGTCCCTGGCGGCCGCCGCGCCGGCCATGGCCGAGATCCAGTTCCAGTGGCAGGACCGCGACGTGGCGCGGATGGTGTCCCTCGGCGGCGCCTGCAACCAGTGCGAACTCTCGGGACGCGATCTGGCCGGAGCCGCCTTCACCGGGGCGATGTTCACCAACGCCACCCTCGTCGGCGCCAATCTGCGCGGGGCCGAACTGGTCGGATCGAACTTCTCGGGCAGCGACTTCAGCCGGGCCGAACTGACGGGCGCGGGGATGATGGGGGCCAACTTCACGGAAGCCCGATTCTCGCGCGCCAACATGACCGGCGTCATGGCGATGGGCTCCATCCTGGTCCGCGCGCGTCTGGACGGCGCCAACCTGACGGGGGCGGAGATCAACGGCGCCAACCTGAACGGCGCGATCCTCAGCAATGCGAACCTGAGGGCGGCCGAGCTTAACGCCGCGACGCTGGCGAACGTCGACGCCCGGGGCGCGGACTTCTCGAACGCCGAAATCAGCATGTCGAACCTGTCGAGCGGCGACTTCCGGAACGCCTCGTTCGTGAACGCCGAACTGAACGGCGCACGGCTGACCGGCGGCGACTTCGCCGGAGCCGATTTTCGCGGAGCGGAGCTGAATCGCGCCGATCTTCGGGGCGCCAACCTGAGCCGGTCGCGCGGGCTGACCCAGGAGAAGGTCAGCCAGGCCTGTGGCGACGCCTCGACGGTCCTGCCGGCCGGGCTGAGCGCGCGGTCCTGCCGCAGCATCCTGCGAATCGCCCCGCCTCGACC
>JANJTI010000217.1 GCA_024711185.1 Brevundimonas sp.
CGCCCCAGCCCAGCTCGTAGTAGGCCCAGAAGGCGCCGAGCGCGATGCCGAGGGTCAGGAAAACCCAGCTGGCCAGGGCCCAGGGGCGCACCCAGCGTCCCCAGGCGGGCCAGAAGGCGGCGTTGGCGCGGCCTTCCACCAAGGACGCCACGGCCAGGGAGAAGCACACCGAGAAGCCGACGTAGCCGGCGTAGAGGAAGGGCGGGTGGAAGGCGAGGGCCGGGTCCTGCAGCAGCGGATTCAGCGACGCGCCCTGGAAGGGGGCCGGGTCGAGGCGCGCGAACGGGTTCGAGGTGAAGACGGCGAAGGCGAGGAACAGGGCGCCGAGCAGGCCCTGCACCGCCACGGCCGAAGTGCGCAGGCCGAACGGGAGGTTGCGGGCCCGGGCCAGCGCGGCGCCGAATCCGGTCAGCACCAGACACCACAGCAGCAGCGAGCCCTCGTGGCTGCCCCAAGCGGCCGCCACCTTGTAGAGCATCGGCTTGTCGGTGTGGCTGTTGGCGGCGACGTTGGCGACCGAGAAGTCAGAGACCGCGAACGCCTGGATCAGGGCCGCGAAGGCCAGGGCCACGGCGATGGCCGAGGCGAGAGCCGCCCCGTCGGCGGCGCCGGCGAGGACCGGGCTGCGGCGCAATCGGCCGGCCGCGGCCATGCCGGTCTGCAGCACGGCCAGGGCGAAGGCGAGGACGAGGGCGAAGGCGCCCGCTTCGACGATCACGACTGCGGGGCTCCGTCGACGAGTGTCGCCTCGGGCCGCCACTCGCCCTTGTCCTTCAGCCCTTGGGCGACCTCGCGCGGCATGTAGTTCTCGTCGTGCTTGGCCAGCACCTGGGTGGCGCGGAAGCTGCGGTCGGGCAGGAAGGCTCCCTGGGCCACTACCCCCTGCCCCTCGCGGAACAGGTCGGGCAGGTCGCCCTGATAGACGACGCGGGTCGTGGCCACGGAGTCGGTGACCACGAAGGCGACCTCGCCGGTGGGCGCCCGCTCGATGCTGCCGATCTCGACCAGGCCGCCGAGGCGGACCACGCGGCCCGGCGGCGCCTTTTCGACGGTGGCCTCCGACGGGGTGAAGAAGAAGGTCACGCTGTCGCGCATGGCGAAGAGCGACAGGCCGACCGCGAGGGCGAGGACAGGCGCGACGGCGAGGATCACCCACAGCCGGCGGCGCGCCTTCGGCGATCTGGGCATCCAGCTCATCGGGCGTCTCCAGCGGGCAGGCGGGCCTCGAGGTCGGCGCGGCGCGGGTCGCGCGGATCGAGGGCGGCGATGAGCGGCAGCCACATCTCGCGAACGACGGCCGTTTCGCCCCGCCTCAGGGCCGCCTCGCCGAGGAAGTAGCGGGCTCCCAGCTGGTTCGGGTCGCGGCGCAACGCCTGGCGGAAGGCGGCCTCGGCGTCGCCGTCGACGGCTCCGCCGTTGGCGCGAACCAGACTCTCGCCCAGCCGACTCCAGCTCTGGGCGTCGTCGGGGCGCAGGGCGAGGGCGCGACGGAAGGCGGAAACCGCGCCGATCGGGTCGCCGGCCTCGAAACGCGCCGCCCCGAGCATGGTGAGGGCCTCGTGGTCGTCCGGCCGTTCGGCCACGACCCGGGCGGCCACGGCGGCGATCTGGGGCGCCTGCAGGGTGTCCAGTCGACCGGCCCACTCATCGACGCGCCGCTCGTAGGCCTGATCGGGCGCGCCGGGAGAGCCGAGCACGGCGTACAGGCCGAGCGCGGCCGCCCCCGCGGCGGCCAGCCCGCCCAGCACCCAGATGCGGTCGCGAGGTCCCGCGACGACGGGGGCGACGCGGCGCTGGCCGGCGAGAATGCGACGGCCGGCCTCGGCCCGGGCGGCGGACCATGAGGCCTGGTCGATCAGCCCGCGGGCCTTCAGCCGGTCGAGATCGGCCAGCTCGGCGTCGGCGGCGGCCAGCTCGACCGCCTCGCCGGCGTCGGCGCCGCGGCGCGCTCCGGCCAGCACGGGCAGGCCGGCGAGCGCCGCGAGCGCGGCCGTCATGATCCAGAACACCATCATCGCGGCGCGATGTAGCCTATCAGGCGGCTTGCGACGAGGGGCCCTCCTGCGACCCGGAGCCGCCGGCCACTGCGGCGCGGCGACGCACGGTCCGGGCGGCGTCGCGAGCGCCGATCTCCTCCAGATACTTCGCCGCGACGGCGACGAGACGGAGCGCCTGGTCCTCGTCGGGAACCTCGCCGTCGTTGATCATCACGAGAACCTGGTCGGCATAGTCGACCAGCCGGGCCTGCAGCGCCTCCTCGAGCGCCCGCCGGTCCGACTCGCAGCCGAAGACGGCGCTGGCGCCGCGCGCCGCCCCGACCAGCCGCAGCAGGGCGAGCGCGAGATCGGCCTCGTCCCCGCGGCCGGGGGCGGTAAGCAGGGGCGCCATGCGGCTCATGCGTCCGACGATCTGGACCCGGGTGAGCGGCAGCGCCCTGTCGACCGCCTTTTCCGCGGCGCGCATCAGCCCCGACAGCCAGTCCGCCAGCTTCAGGCGGGCGTCGCGCACCGCCTTGCCCCACAGGGATCCAGGATCCAGCGTCAGGGTGACGTCCAGCTCGGCCAGCACGTTGGCGCACCAGTCGAGATCGCCGACGACGGAGCGGAGCTCGTCCGCATCCAGGCGCGGCTTGTAGGCCGCGAGGCGTCCCGCCCGCACCGCCACCCCGTCGAGCAGGCGATCGACGAAGTCGGACAGTTCGGAGGCGCTCAGGAATCCTTCCCGCTCGGCGGCCCCCGAGGTGCGGGTGACGATGCGCAACACCAGGACCGCGTCCTCAAGGTGGGCGAACAGCATCTCGACCAGCCGCTGCGCGCCATCCGCGTGGATGGCGGCGGCGTCCTTCACCAGCAGGCGCAGCTCGGCCAGCTGGTCGCCGTCGGGCCGCTTCAGCCAGCCCTCGATCGAGGGCATGGCGCGGCGTGCGAGGTGGGCGAGATCGAGGCAGGCGGCCAGGTCGGCGAGACCGCCGTCGCGGACGTCCGGCTCGACCTCCGCGGGCCAGACGAGGTCCGGTCGGTCGCGGACGATCGAGGCCGCCGCCTGGCAGATGCGATTGGCCACCGCGACGGCGTCGGAGTCCTCGTCCTCGTCGTCCAGCCGGGGCAGGAGATCAGGTTCCCGCTCGCTTGCGACGCGCCAGAGCCGCGCAAGGACCTCCGCCGGAAAGGTCATGGCCGCCACGCCGTCGGGGCGCGGCCGGAACATCGGCGCCAGGGGCCCGAACACCAGCCCGCGTCGCCGCCGGTCGCGCATTTCCTCACTCAGCATCGCGCGGAGTTCGATGGCGCGCTGGCCGGGAAGCCGGGCCACGGCGGTGGTCACGGCCCTGAGCACAGGGTCGCCGCAGCGGGCGAGCAGGGCCGCGAGCGCGCTTCGATGGACGGCGGAAAGCCCGGCCATTGGGTCACCTTCGAGACCGGCCACGTCGCCGGACCGGGATGCAGACTGTCCCGAACCGGGTTAACAGCGCCTCTCCGCCCCCGCTCAGGCGTCGGCCGCGGGCAACTCCAGCACGGCCTTCAGCCCGCCCATCTCGCTGTCGCCGAGGGTGACGCGCCCGCCATAGGCGCGGGTCAGCTCCACGACGATGGACAGCCCGAGGCCGGAGCCCGGCGTGGTTTCGTCCATGCGCATGCCGCGCTGAAGCGCCGCTTCCCGCTGCGCCTCCGGCAGGCCGGGGCCGTCGTCCTCGACGACGACGATCATCTGTCCCAGTCCCGTCGCCCCGGCCGAGACCCGCACGCGCCGCCTGGCCCACTTGCAGGCGTTCTCCATCAGATTGCCGAGAATCTCCTGCAGGTCCTGACGTTCGCCCCGGAAGGCGAGGTCGTCGGGCGCGCGCCAGTCGATCTCGACGCCGCGGCTCTCGAACACCCGCTCGAGCATGACGGCCAGTTCGTCGAGGACCTCGGCGATGGGCGTGCGTTCGCCGAGCAGCTGGGCCCGTGCGGCGGCGCGGGCGCGACGCAGGTGGTGGTCGACCTGGGCCTGCATGATCGCGGTCTGCTTGCGCACGATGTCCGGCAGCGGCCCCTGCTGGACGCCCGCTTCCGCAAGCATGACCGACAGCGGCGTCTTCAGCGCATGCGCGAGGTTGCCCACGTGGGTGCGCTGGCGTTCGACGGTCTCCTGGTTGTGGTCGAGCAGGCGGTTGACCTGCTCCGCCAGGGGCTGGATCTCGAGCGGGTAGCTGCGCGCGATGCGGGCGGACCGGCCCTTGCGCACGTCGGCGATCTCGTTGCGCAGGCTGTAGAGCGGGCGAAGGCCGATCTGGACCTGCAGGAAGACGGCGCTCACCAGCCCGAGGCCGAGGATCAGCAGCGCCGCCCAGGTGAAGGTCGCGAACTGCTGGGTGTCGGCGTCGATGGTCGACCGGTCCAGCCCCGCCATGAACACGACCGGCTCGGTCCGGCCGGGAAGCTGCTTCATGCTGGCCGCCACGCGGAGACGCTTCTGCAGCGGACCCCAGGCGTTGTAGCTGATGGTCTCGCCGCGCGCGGCCCGCAGGCGGTCCGGCAGTTCGCGCGGAACGACCAGGCTCTCGCCGGCGAGCGAGGGCGAGCGGTCGACGATGCGCAGCCCGCCGTCGGGCGTCGGTACGGCCACCGCCCAGTACTTTCCGGACAGGGGGCGGAGGGTTTGATGGTCCCTGATCTCCGCCACCGTCAGCGCGCCGTCCGGTCCGGTATTGGTGGCGAGAACCACCTCGTCGATCGTGTCGGAAAGCACCGCGCCGAGCCGGCGCAGGGAGGATTCCTCGTACTGGCTGGTCAGGGTCCAGCCGGTGGCCAGCAGGGCGAGCACGATCCAGATCGAGGCGAGCCAGATCAGGCGGCGCGTCAGGCTGCGGCCCGGCCCGCCGAACCAGCGTCCCCAGCCCCGCGACGGGCGGGCGGCCTGGGCTTCGGAGGCGTCCCCCGGAGCGCTCGTCACGCCGCCTCGGACTCCCCGGCCAGCGGCGTGAGGCGGTAGCCGAGACCGCGGACCGTCTCGATGCGGTCGGCTCC
>JANJTI010000249.1 GCA_024711185.1 Brevundimonas sp.
GTGAAGGCCTCCCACAGCTTTCCCTTCTTCAGATAGTTGCGGACGTCGTGGACGCGTTCTTCTCCCAGCTGGCTGTCGCGCAGGCGGCTGACGGCGTCGTACTCGTAGAGGCCCTGGTGGGCCTTGGTGGTCGACTTGACGTGCCAGGTGATCAGGGGGGCGTCCAGCGCCCGGGCCATCTCGTAAGCCAGCACCGTCTTGCCGGTGCCTGGCTCGCCCTTGATCAGCAGCGGCCGCTCCAGCGCCACCGCGGCATTGACGGCGATCTTGAGATCGTCGGTGGCGATGTAGTTCGAGGTGCCCTCGAACCGGTCGCTGGCGCGGGTCATGGCGGCTCCGGATGGTGACGGTACAGGGGTAGCGAAGCGGGGGCGGGTTAACAATGATCAGGTTGGAAGCGCTTTTCGCCCCCCGTGCCGGGGAGCTCGTCGGCGCGCGGCGCCTACGGGGTGAGGACGGGGGGTGATGGGAGCGCGGGGCTTGCCGGGCCGCCCCCACCCGGCCGCTGCGCGGCCACCCTCCCCGGCGGGGGAGGCGGAACCCTGATCAGCCCGCCCTGCGGATCAGCTCGTCGGCGAGGGCGGCGGTCAGGTAGCCGTCGGCGACGCGGCCGGTGGCCAGTTGCCAGCGGCGCAGGGCGGCCCGGGTGTTGGCGCCGATGACGCCGTCGATCCCCTGGGTGTCGTAGCCCAGGGCGGTGAGGGCGCGCTGGGCGCCGATGCGCTGCTCGCGGGACAGGGGCGGATCGTTCGGCCAGGTCGCGACCAGCCCCGGCCTGCCCTGCGCGCCGTCGGCCGTCAGACCAATGGCGAGAGCGTAGCTGACAGAGTTGTTGTAGCGGCGGATGACGTAGTGATTGGGCAGGGCCAGGAAGGCCGGTCCGCGCGCGCCCTGGGGCAGCAGGATGGTCGCGTCCTCTGCCGCCTCGGCGGACGTGGGCGCGCCGCCGTGGGCGAGGCGCACGCCCTTTGCGGCCCAGTACGACCACGGATGACGCGGGCCCTCGGCCTCGGCGTAGTCGAAGTTGGACGGCAGGGTCACCTCGTAGCCCCAGCCCTGGCCGCGCTTCCAGCCGGCCTGCGCCAGCAGGTTGGCGGCTGAGGCGAGGGCGTCCGCGTCCGAGCCCCAGATGTCGACTACGCCGTCGCCGGTCTGGTCGATGCCGAGGCGCAGGTAGTTGTCGGGCATGAACTGGGTCTGGCCCATGGCCCCGGCCCAGCTGCCCTTGAGGCCGGCGCGAGCGCGGCGGCCGTCGACGACGATGTCCAGCGCGTGCTTCAGCTGCTCCTCGGCCCAGTCGCGACGGCGACCGTCGAAGGCGAGGGTGGCCAGCGAGCGGATGACGTCGTGGTCGCCCTGCACCTGGCCGAACGCGCTTTCCTGGGCCCAGATGGCGACGAGGATCTCGGAGGGCACGCCGAAGCGCTGGACCACCTCCCACGGAACCCGGTCGAGGCGCTGGCGGGCCTGCGCGATGCGGGTGGCGGTGACGGCGTTCTGGACATAGGCGCCGGCGGGGCGGCTGAACTCGGGCTGGTTGCGGTCCAGCCGGATCACCGAGGGGTCCGGGATGAGCCCCTGCAACTCGCGTTCGTAGGCGGCGCGACGCACGCCTCCGTGGCGGGCGAGGAAGCCCTGCTTCCAACCTTCGAAGCCGGCCAGGTCGGCGGCGTCGGCGGCCGGGGGCTGGGCAGGCGCGGGCGGCGGCGGGACCGGCGTCGGCTGCGCCGGGACCGGGGCGGGGGCGGGCGTCGGCAGAGGCGGCGCCTCCGGCAGCATGGGCGCGCAGGCGGCGACGGTTCCGATCAGGACGAGACGGAGGCTGAGACGCATGATTCGCAAGGTAATCTCCGGGCCGCGCAAGGCCTCATAACAAGTCCGCGAGACGGGCCGAAGGGCTACAGCGCCCGGGTGGAGAAAGCGTTGCCTTGGATTGCGCCGCTCCGACGTCGTTAACCTTGGTTGTTGGCGGCATGGAAATCGGGTCTGGCGTAGGGAGGCGGCGCGCTCAGCGGCCTGGTGGCGGAGCGGCAACGCGGCGGGGGTGCAACCCCCGCAATCCCTCCGTTCGACTCGGAGGCCAGGCCTCCAGCTTGCCTGAGGCGCCGCGAGAACGCTCCGAGGCGCGCGCTCCTGCTGTCCCGAAATGAGGCATAGGTCTGCAGTCAAGTTATTGAAACGGTGTAGCTTTGCGCCCGGAACGAAGGGCTGGCGCGGTCGTTTGTGAGGGCGCGGGGGCCCTAGAGGACCAGCACCATGAGAACCGCACTTCTTGTCTCCACAGCCATTTTCAGCCTCGCGGCTGCGAGCGCCGCCTCGGCCCAGGCCCGCGGCGGTCCGCCCGCCAGCGTCCCGGGCGGCGGGCGTCCCGATATCGGGAGCATGCGCCCGGATGTCGGCTCGATGCGTCCGGATGCAGGGGCCCTGCGCGACCGTGGCCCGACCATCTCCTCGCAGGCAAGGGCCGGCGCCAGAGGCACGGTCCGGGAAGAGGCCCGGTCGGCGCGGGCGCCGCAGGCCGGCTCCAACAGCACTGCTGCCGCAAACGCCGACGCGAACGCCGGCTTCGAGACGAACGGGGTCACGCCTGCCGAGGCGCGGGTCGGCGGCTCCGTCGAAACCCGCACCGATGCCCGCACAGGCCGACGCGGCCCGGAGAATGCAGCGGCTCAGGGCGTCGCTCGCAGCAATGAAAACGCCGGGCTGCGCACTGACGCCGAGGTCGACGACCTGCCTCCTGACCGTCGGGATGAAGCTCGGGATGGCCGGATGGGGCCGGCCATGGCCAACCCCCGGGGCGTGGCTCGCTCCAGCGCGGCGGCGGGATTGCGCACCGACGGATCGGCGCGGGACCGGGCGGAGCGCGAGATCACGGCTCGTCTGAACCGCGAGGCGCTTCAGAACGCCAGCGCCCAAGGGCTGGCGAACAGCAACGTCAACGCCGGGCTGCGCGAGCCCCGCTAGACCGGATCCGGATTGGAGGCCGCCGGAGCGCCGGCGGCTCCTGGCGCCTGTGCCTCGCCGGTTGACGCCGTCGCCGTCCCTCTCTATAGGCACCGCTCCCGCCGCAAGGTCCGCCTCGCGGCTTTTCTGTTTTCGCTTTTCCGAGGCCCGACGACCATGAAGGTCCGCAGCTCGCTCAAGTCGCTCAAGACCCGTCACCGCGACTGCAAGGTCGTGCGGCGCAAGGGCAAGGTCTATGTGATCAACAAGACTGACCCGCGCTTCAAGGCGAAGCAGGGCTGAGTGCGCTATCGCCGGCGACGCGGTCGCCGGCGGCTTGAGCGCGAAGTTTCCAGAGGCTGCGGATTTTGTCCGCAGCCTTTTTCGCGTCCGGCCTTCCGCGCGAGGCCGCGACATGATTAGCCGTTCCCGACTGTTCTGACCGGAGTTTCCCGCCAT
>JANJTI010000352.1 GCA_024711185.1 Brevundimonas sp.
GACGAAGCCCGAGGTGCCTTGGGCGATCACCTTCAGGCGGGCGTCGTCCGAGGTCGGCGTAGCCAGGCGGATCAGCGACACCCGCGACGCGTCGAGGGCATCGGTCAGCGGGCCGGCCTCCTCGGGCGGGCAGTCCACCACGATCACTCCGTCCACGCCGGCCTTCGCCGCGTCCCCGGCGAAGGCTGCGTAGCCGTAGCTCTCGATCGGGTTGAGGTAGCCCATGAGGATCAGCGGGGTGTCGGCGTCGCCGGCGCGGAACGCCGCCGCCAGCTCCAGCGTGCCCTTCAGGGTCAGTCCGGCCTTCAGCCCGCGCAGGGCGGCGCGCTGGATCGGCGGCCCCTCGGCCATGGGGTCGGAGAAGGGAAAGCCCAACTCGATGATGTCCGCGCCCGCCGCAGGCAGCCCGCGCAGAATATCCAGCGCCTCGTCGCGCGAAGGATCCCCGGCCATGACGTAGGCGACGAAGCCGGCCCGCCCCTCCGCCTTCAGGGCGGCGAAGCGGGCGTCGATACGCTGGGTGGTCATTGTTGCGGAGCGGGAGCCGTCGAGGGATCGGCGCAGACGTCGCCCGGGATCGGGCCGAAGCCGAGGTAGCCGATCGCCTCCGGGCCGGCCGGGCGGGAGGTGTCGTAGAAGGCCTGCATCTGCAGCCCGTCGCAGCCGCCGCCGTCGCGACGGCGGATGAAGACCACGCGGTTGTCCTCGCCGCCGGCCGGGATCCAGCCCCGCGCCTGCAGGTCGGCGAGGTAGGCGTCGGCCAGGGCGCCGATGCCGGCCAGCGGCGCGCTGACGCAGAAGGCGCGACCGGCGAGGCCGTAGAGATTGCCGCAGTCCGGCGCGAGGGTCGCCCCGGGGAGCACCATCTGCTCCGGCGTGGCCGGCGCGTCCTGGGCCGCCGCCGGCGCGGCGACGAGGGCCGCCGCGGCGGCGAGAATGAGGGTGTTCATGATGTCCTAGAGCTCCACGCCCAGATGCTTCGCCACGGCGAAGATGTCCTTGTCGCCCCGCCCGCACATATTCAGCACGACGTCGCCGCCCTTGCCCACCTCTTTCGCGATCTCGCCGACGCGGGCCAGCGCGTGGCTGGGTTCGAGCGCCGGGATGATCCCCTCCAGCTGTGCGCACAGCTGGAAGGCCTCCAGCGCCTCGGCGTCGGTGGCGGCGCGATACTCGGCGCGGCCGATGTCCTTCAGCCAGGCGTGCTCCGGACCGATGCCAGGGTAGTCGAGGCCGGCGGAGATGGAGTGGCCTTCGACGATCTGCCCGTCCTCGTCCTGCAGGAGGTAGGTGCGGTTGCCGTGCAGCACGCCCGGGCGTCCGCCCTGGATGGAGGCGGCGTGGTCCGGCGTGTCGAGCCCGCGCCCGGCGGCCTCGACCCCGATCAGGCGCACCCCCGCGTCGTCGATGAAGGGATGGAACAGGCCGAGAGCGTTGGAGCCGCCGCCGATCGCCGCCACGCAGGCGTCGGGCAGCTTCTCGCGGCGCGCCAGCATGGCGGCGCGAACCTCGCGCCCGATGACGCTCTGGAAGTCGCGCACCATGGCCGGATAGGGGTGCGGCCCGGCGGCGGTGCCGATCAGGTAGTAGGTCTCGGCGACATTGGTGACCCAGTCGCGCATGGCTTCGTTCATGGCGTCCTTGAGCGTGCCCCGGCCCGAGGTCACCGGCACCACCTCCGCGCCCAGCAGCTTCATGCGGAAGACGTTCGGCTGCTGCCGCTCCACATCGGTCGCCCCCATGTAGACGACGCAGGGCAGACCGAAGCGGGCGCAGACGGTGGCGGTGGCCACGCCGTGCTGACCGGCCCCGGTCTCGGCGATGATGCGGGTCTTGCCCATGCGCATGGCCAGCAGGATCTGGCCCATGCAGTTGTTCACCTTGTGGGCGCCGGTATGGTTCAGCTCATCGCGCTTGAACCAGATGTCGGCCCCGCCGTGGTGCGCGGTCAGCCGCTCGGCGAGATACATGGGGCTGGGCCGCCCCACGTAGTCGGTCAGGAACCCGTCCAGCTCGGCCTGGAAGGTCGGGTCCGCCCTGGCCGCCTCGTACGCCGCGTCCAGCTCGTGGATCAGCGGCATCAGCGTCTCGGCGACGAAGCGGCCGCCGTAGGGGCCGAAGCGGCCCTCGGCGTCAGGCCAGGCGTAGGCGTTGGGGAGGATTGCGTTCACAGGCGGAGACTCGCGCGGGGGAGCGGCGGAAATCAGGCCGAACGCGCCGCCTCCAGAAAGGCCGCGATCCGGCCCGGGTCCTTAACACCCGGCGCGCTTTCGACGCCAGAGGACACATCGACCGCAGGCGCGCCGGTGACGCGCACCGCCTCGGCGAGGTTGTCAGGCGACAGCCCGCCAGCGAGGAACCACGGCTTCCCGAACCTGCGCCCGCGCAGCAGCTTCCAGTCGAAGACGGCGCCGACGCCACCGGGAAGGGCCGCGCCCTCCGGCGGCTTCGCGTCGAACATCAGCCAGTCGACCACCGGCTCGAATGGCGCGGCTGCGGCGAGGTCGTCCCCGGTCCGCACCGGAAGCGCCTTGATGAGGCCTGCCCCGGTCAGCAGCCGGGCCCTCGCCGCCTGTTCGGGAGTCTCTGATCCGTGCAACTGGATCAGGTCCGGCTTGAGGATGAGGGCGATTTCGGTAAGCAGGCGGTCATCGGCGTCGACGGTCACCGCCACGACCTTCGCCCGCCCCCGCGCGCGCTCGAACAGCGCGGCCGCCGCGATCAACTCGAGGTGACGGGGGCTCTTCGGGAAGCTCACCGCTCCGACGAGGTCCGCGCCGCCGGCCAAGGCCGCGTCCAGCGTTTCCGGGGTGGTCAGGCCGCAGATCTTGGCGCGTACGCTCATGCGACGAAGATGGCGGCGATCTCGCCGTCGTCCAGCAGGCGCCACTCGCCCGGCGCCAGGTCGTCAGGCAGGACCAGTCCGCCGAGCCGCTCGCGATGCAGCGCCTCGACGTGGTTGCCCACGGCCGCAAACATCCGCCGCACCATGTGGTAGCGGCCCTCCGTCACCGACACGCGCGCCTCGGTGGGCGACAGGACCTCGAGCCCGGCCGGCTTCAGCGGGCGGTCGTCGCCCTCCAGCATCAGTTCGCCCGAAGCGAACAAGGCCGCCTCGGAGCCATTCAATGGTCGGGCCAGGGTCGCGCGGTACACCTTGGCGACATTCTTCTTGGGGCTGATCACCCGGTGCAGCAGATCCCCGTCGTCGGTCAGCAGCAGCAGGCCGGAAGTGTCCTTGTCGAGCCGGCCGATGGTCGAGATCGCCGGGTCGCGCCGCCGCCAGCGGTCGGGCAGGACGTCATAGACCAGCGGCCCGTCCTCCTTGTGCGAACAGGTCATGCCCACCGGCTTGTGCAGCATCAACACAACCCCTTGGGGCGGATCCAGCGGTTGGCCGTCGACCTGCATGCGGGCCGGCAGGTCCGGGGTCACGGCGATGCGTCTGGAGACGTCGTCGATCTCGACTCCGTCCAGCGTCACCGCGCCCGCGCGGGCGAGCCGCGCCATCTCGGCGCGCGAGCCGTAGCCGAGCGAGGACAGCAGCTTGTCGATGCGCGCGGTGGGCGTCTTGCTCACTTCACCGCCTCGAAGACTTTGTAGCCGCCGGCGTCGGCGACCATCCGCACCCGCTTGAAGGCGGCGTCCAGCTCGGCCTCGTAGGGCAGGTGCCGGTTGGCGACCAGCCACAGAACCCCACCCTTCCTCAGCAGGCCGGCGGCCTTGCGTATGAAGGCCTGCCCCAGCCGACGATCCTCGGCGCCGCCGTCGTGAAAGGGCGGATTGGTGACGACGAAGTCGAGGCCGGCCGTCTCGGGCAAGCTGCGCACGTCGGCCCATTCGAAAGTCGCGCGGGGGTCCGGGACATTGCGCCGGGCCGCCTCGATCGCGCGCCGGTCCAGGTCGATCAGCCGCAGCCCGGTGACCGGCGGCGACCGCAGCACCACCGTGGCGAGGGCGCCGTAGCCGCAGCCGAGATCGGCGCCTGCCCCCTTCAGCCCGGGCAGCGTCCGGGCGAGCAGGGCCGACCCGGGGTCGATGCGATCCCAGGCGAACACGCCCGGCTGCGACCAGGCTTCGAGGCCCGGCACGATGCGTGGCGCGCCGGCGGCGATCGCCTCGTCGACAGCCGGCAGCGGCCCCCCTGGCCGGACGGCGAGACAGCGGCGGTGATGCGCCTTCGCCGTTTCGATCACCTCCAGGCCGAAGGCTTTCAGCTCCTTGCCGAGCCGCGATCCGCCCTTGTCCTTCGGGGCCATCACGTCCAGGCGCCCGCCCTCTTCGAGCGCCCGCAAGGCGTGGGCGAGAACGTAGCGCCGCTCCAGCACCCCCGGGGGCGCGTAGACGGTCACCGCCTGCACGGATCCGTCAGGGACGCTCTCAAGCGCCGTGGAGCCGGGGATCACCGGCGAGGTCTGCACCGCGTCGGCCGGAGGGTCGAAGACGGCGGGAGGCCGGCCGTAGAGCAAGGTGATCATGCGGCGCCTATAGCGGCATCGGCCCTTCGCGCGAAGCCGGCGAGGCTCAGACGCGGTCGTCGGGGAGATCAGAACCGACCGGCGCGCGGTAGCATTCGCAGGCGGCGCGCTCGAGGGCGCCCCGGTCCAGCACGGTGATCCGCCCCCGCGCGTACCTGATCGCCTTGCGGTCGACGAGCGCCTGCGCGCCCTCGTTGACGGTGGTGCGCTGGGAGCCGAGCATGCTGGCGAGGTACTCCTGCGTCAGCGGCATGACCTCTCCGCCGACCCGGTCGTGACAGCGCAGCAGCCACTTGGCCAGCTTCTGGTCCGCGCGATGCAGGGCATGGCAGGCGGCGCTGCGCTCCAGCTCGTGCTGCAATCCCGTCTGGAAGTGCGTCAGGGTCTCGCGGACGCCCGACCGGGCGGCGGCCAGAAAGCGCAGCCTCGCCGCGTCGATGCTGAGGCAGGAGCCCGCGACCTGGCAGGTCATGCGGATGGCGGCGCGGGCCGGAACGAGCCCCGCCTCGACGCCAGCCGCGCCCTCCCGCCCGATCATGAACACCTCGACCGAGCGGCCGTCGCGCATTTCGGAGACGGCCGATATGATCCCGTCGAGAACGAAGTGGACGGCGGCGATGGCCGCGTCGGGCGCGCAGAACTCCTCATTGACCGTCATGGTTCTTCGGCTGCAGAAGCCGAGGACGGCGGCCCGATCCTCGTCGGAGAGAGCGTCCAGAAGGCGGTTGGATGAAAGCTCGGCCATGGGGTGGGAACCGGCGGCCGGGGGCCGAGGTTCCGCGTCAGCCGCGACGGTCGTCCCGGACCGAGGCCGTGGCGCGATAGCACTCGCAGGCGACGCGCTCGAGCGCCGCCCGGTCGAGGACGCGGATGCGGCCGCGGGAATAGGCGATGGCGCCAGCCTTCTGCAGCCCCTGCGCCGCCTCGTTCACGGTGGTTCGCTGGGAGCCGAGCAT
>JANJTI010000272.1 GCA_024711185.1 Brevundimonas sp.
CCACCGCCCCCCCCAGACTCTCCAGCACCCCCCGCCCCGCGGCGCACGACGCGCCCCGCCTCCTGGCCACGCCCCGCCGCGCCGCCGCGCGGGCGGCGGAGCGGATCATCCGCTTCACCGGCCCGACGCCGCCGGCGGGCGCGGAAAGGCGGGTGAAGCCGAGAGTCAGGAGAGCGAAGGCCTCGAGCGGCCGGCCCGCCAGCTCGCCGCAGATCGAGACGGGCGTGCCGGTGTCGGCGCAGCGCCGCTGGATTTCGGCGAGCGCGCGCAGCGCCGGGGGCGACAGCGGGTCGTAGCGGTCGGCGACCAGCGGGTTCGTGCGGTCGGCGGCGAACATGTACTGGAACAGGTCGTTGGTGCCGACCGAGACGAAGTCGGTCAGCGGCAACAGGGCGTCGAGGTGCCACAGCAACGAGGGGCACTCGATCATCGCCCCCACCCGCAGCAGATCGGGCAGGGCCCGCCCGCGACGCCGGGCCCAGGCGCACTCGACATCGACCAGTTCACGGGCGTGGCGGAACTCGTCGACGGTGGCGATCATCGGGAACATGACCCGCAGCTCGCGGCCGGCGGCGGCGGTCAACAGGGCGCGCAGCTGCAGCCGCAGCAGACCGGGCCGGTCGAGGCCGAGACGGACGGCGCGGCGGCCCAGCGCCGGGTTCTCCTCGCGCTCCGTCTCCAGATAGGGCAGCACCTTGTCGCCGCCGATGTCGAGCGTGCGGAAGGTCACCGGCCGGCGTCCGGCCGTATCCAGCACGCGCCGGTAGAGCGCCGTCTGGCTGTCGAGGCGCGGCAGTTCGTCGGACACCATGAACTGGAACTCGGTGCGGAACAGCCCGATGCCCTCCGCCCCGACCGCGTCGAGGTTCTCCAGGTCCACGGCCAGCCCGGCGTTGGTCAGCAGGGTGATGCGCTGGCCGTCCAGTGTGACGGCGGGGGTGTCGCGCAGGGCGGCGAACTGGGCCTCGCGCTGGCTGCGCACCTGCATCCGGGACTCGACGGCCGCCAGCATGTCCGGCCGGGGGCGCAGATAGGCCTCGCCGGTCTCGCCGTCGGCGATGACCAGATCCCCCTCGGACAGCCGGTCGCGGAGGCCCATGAGGCGGCCGACGCAGGGGATCTGGAGCGCCCGGGCGACGATGGCTGCGTGGCTGGCGGCCGAACCCTCCTCGAGCAGCAGGCCGCGCAGCTTGTGGCGGGGGTACTCCAGCAGATCGGCCGGGCCGAGATTGCGGGCCACGAGGATGGCGTCGTCGGGCAGTGCGCGCTCGCCGGGGCGGTCTCCGGCCAGCACGCGCAACAGCCGGTTGGCGAGATCCTCGAAGTCGTGCAGCCGCTCCTTGATGTAGGGATCGCGGGCCTTGGCGAAACGGGCGCGATGCTCGTTGCGGACCCGGTCGACGGCCGCCTCGGAGGTCAGGCCGGTTCGCACCGCCTCGACGAGCGACCGGTTCCAGCCGCGGTCGTCAGCGAACATGCGGTAGGTTTCGAGCACCTCGAACGACGGTCCGGCGAGGCCGCCCTGTCCGCCCTCCAGCATCTTGTCGATGTTGGCCTTCAGCGCCTCGAGGGCCTCGTGCAGCCGCGCCTCCTCGGCCTGGGGATCCTCCGCGAGCAGGTTTTCGGGTGGAACCGGGGCCTCGTGCAGGACCACATGGCCGTAGGCGAGCCCCTCGGCGAAGCGCTGGCCCTTCAGACGCTCCGGCCGGTGCGGCGCGACCTCGATGTCGCGCAGCTCCTCCTGGCCCAGCAGTTCGCCGGAGGCGACGGTCTCGGCCAGCACCATGGCGATGGTCTGGATGTCCTCGACCTCGTCCTCGTCGTAACGCCGCTCGGAGCGGTTCTGGACGACCAGCACGCCGATGGCCCGGCCGCCGCGCAGCAGGGGCGCGCCGAGGAAGGCGTGATAGGGATCCTCGCCGGTCTCGGGCCGGTAGGCGAAGCTGGGGTGCGAGGGGGCGTCGGACAGGCTGATCGGCCGGGCCGAGCGGGCCACCTCGCCGACCAGGCCCTCGCCCGGACGCAGCCGGGTCTTGTGCACCGCCTCGGGCTTCAGGCCCTGGGTGGCGAACAGCTCCAGCTCACCGGAGGCGCGGCGCAGGTAGATCGAGCAGACCTCGGCGACCATCGACTGGGCGATGATGCGCACCACGGTGTCCAGCCGGTCCTGGGCCGGGGCCGCGCCGGCCATGGCCTCGCGGATCTGGCGAAGGAGGTTCCTCGGCCCCCTCGTCGTCAATCCGCCTGCCGGCATGCCTTCGCCGCTCCTAAAGCCTCACGCCGGCGCGCGCCGCGACGGCTACGGTTACACCATACAGGACAACGGTCAGCGCGCACCCGGCCAGCAGCGCCGGCCAGAACCCCAGGCCGCGGCGCAGCAACGCCGGGACAAGGAGGAACATGGGCAGGGACGGCAGCACATACCAGAAGGTCGCCTGGGCGTGGTCCGCCAGACGCACCGGATCGTGGGTGTCGCGCCACAGCCAGATCATGCCCAGCACGGAAACGAGCGGCAGGGAGGCGAACAGCGCCCCGAGAGCGGCATTGCGCCGCGCCGTCTCGGAGACGAGGGCGACCAGCAGGCCCGAAAGCAGCGCCTTGACCGCCGCGTACAGCATCGTCGCGCCTCCCGGATCAGACCGCTTCCAGTCCGTAGGCGGCGTGCAGGGCGCGCACGGCCAGTTCGGCGTAGGCGGCGTCGATCAGCACGCTGATCTTGATCTCGGAGGTCGAGATGGCCTGGAACTTTATCCCCTTGTCGGCCAGGGCGCGGAACATGGTCTGGGCCACGCCGGCGTGGCTGCGCATGCCGACGCCGATGACCGAGACCTTGGCCACGTCCTCGTCCACCCGGATCTCGTCGAAACCGATCTGGCCCTGCGCGGCGCGCATCAGTTCGGCGGCCCGCGCGGCGTCCCGGCGCCCGGTGGTGAAGGTCAGGTTGACCGCCCCTTCCGTGCGTGACTGGCTCTGGACGATCATGTCGACGTTGACGTTGGCCTCGGCCAGGCGAGTGAAGACGTCGGCGGGGGCGTCGGTGCGGTCGGCGAGGCCGAGCAGGGTGATGCGGGCCTCGTCGCGGCTCATGGTCACGCCGGACACGATGCGCTTTTCCACGATCTCCTCCTCGTCGCAGATCAGGGTTCCGCCCTTTTCGGGCAGGACGCCGTCGGCGTCCGGTTCGATGAAGCTGGACAGGACCCGCACCGGGACCTGTCTCGCCATGGCCAGTTCGACCGAGCGGGTCTGCAGCACCTTGGCCCCGAGCGAGGCCATCTCCAGCATCTCCTCGTAGGAGACCTTTTCGAGGCGGCGGGCCTTCTGCTCGATGCGCGGGTCGGTGGTGTAGACGCCGTCGACGTCGGTGTAGATGTCGCAGGCGCAGCCCAGCGCCGCGGCCACCGCCACCGCCGAGGTGTCCGAGCCGCCGCGGCCGAGTGTGGTGATGCGGCCGTCCCGGGTGACGCCCTGGAAGCCGGGCACCACCGCCACCTCGCCGCCGTCGATTGCGGATCCGATGACCTCGCCCGGTACGTCCTCGATGCGGGCCCGGCCGTGGGCGTCGTCGGTGAGGATGGGGATCTGCCAGCCCATCCAGCTGCGCGCCGCCACCCCGAGATTGCGCAGGGTCAGGGCCAGCAGGCCCGCCGTGACCTGTTCGCCCGAGGCGACGACAACGTCGTACTCGTCGTCGGAAAGCGGAATTCCCTGGGCGGGGCGGCCGGCGCCGTCGGTCCAGGCGACCAGCTCGTTGGTCTTGCCGGCCATGGCCGAGACCACCACCGCCACCTTGCGCCCCGCCTGCACCTCGGCGGCGACGATGCGCGCCGCGCGACGGATGCGTTCGAGGTCGCCCATCGAGGTGCCGCCGAACTTCATCACCAGCCGCGTGGCATCTGGCCGCGTCATCGTGGCGAACCGCTCCGTCTTGCGTGGAGGGCCGCAGGAGTTCATCCCTCGGCCCATGGTCGCTTCTAACGACCCGGCGGACGGCCGGGAACCCCAAAGCGCGGGCGAATTCAAGGGACATGCGGAAGGTCCCTCGATCGACCCGGCGGACGTCGCGCGCTTTTCGGCCCAGGCGGCCGAATGGTGGGACGCGCGGGGGCCGTTCGCGCCGCTGCACCGGTTCAATCCCGCCCGGCTGGCCTTCGTGCGCGACCGGGCGGCCGAGCGGTTCGATAGGGATGTGCGGACGCGCGCCCCGTTCGCGGGGCTTAGCCTTCTGGACGTCGGCTGCGGCGGGGGTCTGATGGCCGAACCGATGCGGCGGCTGGGCTTCGACGTCACGGCCATCGACGCCTCCAGCGAGAACATCGGCACGGCCCGGGCCCACGCGGAGCAGACCGGACTGGACATCGCCTACCGCGCCGCGACCGTCGAGCAGCTGGAGGCAGCGGGCGCCGGCCCGTTCGATGTCGTCCTGACCCTCGAGGTGATCGAGCACGTGGCCGATCCGGCCGCCTTCGTGCGGACCTGCGCCCGGCTCGTGAAGCCCGGCGGCATGCTGGTCGTGGCGACCCTGAACCGCACGCTGAAGTCGCTGGCGCTGGGCAAGATCGCCGCGGAATATGTCCTGCGCTGGGTGCCGGCGGGCACCCACGACTGGCGCCAGTTCCTGAAACCCGACGAGGTTCGCGCCATGCTGGCGCCCGAGCCGCTGACGGTGATGGGTCCCTACGGTCTCGTCTACGATCCGCTCTCCGACCGCTGGAGCGAAAGCGCCGACGCGGACATCAATTACATGATGGTGGCCCTGCGCGACTGACGCCGCCTTACGGCGAATTCACCCAGCTTGCCGCCTTGTAACGGGACCGGGGCGACCCGGCGTGCGAACGGGAGGCTTCACCGTTCAGGAGCTCTCCCATGAAGCGCATCGCCATCCTCGCCGCCGTGTTGGCCGCCGCCCTCGCCTCGGCCGCCTGCGTCACCGTCATCGACGCCGACAGCGACTACGGCTGGTCCGGCCAGGGGGCCCAGCCCTTCGACTCCGCCCGCGCCGACTGTCGCACGCGGGCCGGTCACGACGAGGGCGCCACCGCCTTCGTCACCTGCATGGCCGAAAAGGGCTGGACGCGGACGCGGGACTAGAGCGAGTCAATCAGGCGCTAGAGCGGCCGCACCATGTAGCGGGCGCCGGGGCCGTAGCTCGCCAGCTTGCGGGTCATGGCGGGCGACTCCTCGACCGCGAAACCGTGCCGCGCCCAGAACGGCGCCGCGTCGTTGACCGCGACCAGCGCCAGGGCGGGCCAGCCGGCCTCGCGCGCGTCGTCGGCCAGGCGCTCCACCGCCGGCCGCGACCAGCCCCGCCCCCGCACGTCCGGATGCAGGGCGAGGTCGTGCAGGTAGAGCAGGTCGGCGTCCGCCGGGAGGTCGTCGACCAGGGTGTTCAGCGCCGGCGCCTCTCCGGCCCGCCACGGATAGGCGACCATGTAGCCGCGCACGGCGCCGGCCTCGTCCGCGAGCACGAAACAGCCCGTCGGATGCAGAGCGAGCCGATTGGCGAAGCACGCCCGGCCTTCGTAGTGATCCGGAAAGGCGACGAGGGCGAGTGCGGCGACCGCGTCGAGGTCGGCGGCCGCCATCGGCCGCCAGTTCAGGCGGGGCAGCGGGTGTTCAGGGGCTGCGCCTGGAAGGTCCACGTCATGCTCCGGGCCTGACCCTCGACCTCGCCCTCGATGCGGGCCGAGAGGACGTCGCCCTGGCGTTCATAGATCACCCGGGTCGGAAAGTCGTTCTCCGGATTGGCGAACACCGCCCGCATCGGCCCGTTCTCGATCATCACAAAGGCGGTCGGCGGCGCGCCTCCGGGCTGGGCCACGTAGGCGAAGCCAGCCGGAGTCGGCCCGATATGGGAGACCTCGAACCAGCTTCCCTCGCGCGACAGGGTCACTCCGTGACCGACGCTCAGGCCTCCCCGCGGATCGCTCCACGTCTCCGACGCCTCGCGGCCGCCGGAGCAGTCCAGCCAGTAGCCGGCCATCCACGACATGTCGGGCACGGCCGGCGGGGCGGCCTGGATCAGAACGGCGGCGAGAACGGCGGCGGCGGACATGATGGTTTCCCCTCTGCGAGACGGGAGAAGCCTAGTGCGGCGACAACGGTCCGGTCTTGTAGGATTGCGACGCGATCCGCCGCGCCAGCCCGGCCTGCTCGCGGGCCCATTCCGTGGCGGTGCAGCCGAGGAAGCGCCGAAAGTCGCGGGCCAGTTGGGGCTGGTCGAAGTAGCCTGCCTCCAGCCCGGCCTCGAGCCAGCCGGCGGCGTCGGGACCCGCGGCGTGATCGAAGACCCGGCGGAAGCGCAGGACGGAGCGGAGGATGCGCGGCGGCACGCCCACCCGGTCGCGGAAGCGGCGCTGCAGGGCGCGGTGCGCGCGCGGCGTGCGCGCCGACGGCGGCTCGTCCCGGCCCGCCGCCTCGACCTCGGCCCTCACTTCGGGGTCGATGCTCCACCAGCAAGAGGCGGAGCGTCCGGCCTCCAGCCGGCGGGCCATTATCTCCACCTGGCCGGCCGGATCGCCCGACGGCAGGCGCAGGTCGGCCAGTCGGGCGACCATGTCGAGCCGCCGGTCGGTGGCCTCGACAAGCGGCCGGCCCAGCCACCCGCGCGCGCCGTCCGGCTCGAACCGCACGGCGACCAGCTCCACCGGGCCGGTCGGACGCAGGGCCAGGGGCCGGGTCATCTGGCCGGCGAACAGGGCGCGGGGCTGCAGGCGGAACAGACCGTCCTCGCCCTGCTCCTCGTAGGGCGCGCCGATGTCGACGACGAGTTCCGGGCAGCCGTCGGGGGCGATCCGCTGCACCGTCGCCGCCGGTTCTGGCGCGGCGTAGGTCCAGATCGTCCGCACGAACGGGCGGAGGCCCGGCGGCGGATCGAACTCCTCGTAGCGCTCCCCCTCGCCCACGGTTCAGTTCAGCTTGTCGGGTTCCGGGGGCGCCGGCGGCAGCGGGGCGCAGGGCACGCCGTCGTCGCGGAGCTTCCTGACCTCGGCGGGGGTGGCCTCGCCGTAGATCTCGCGAGGCTCGGAGCGGCCCTCGTGGATGTCCCGCGCCTCGCGGGCGAAGGCATCGCCGACGTATTCGAAATTCCGCTCGACGTGCGAGCGCACCTCGCGCGCCGCCTGCATCATCATGGTCTGCATCTTCGCCACCAGCTCCGGGGCGACGGACTTCTTCGTGCCGGCCACGGCCGGAGCCATGATCTGCTTGCCGACCTCCGACGAGCCGCAGACCGGGCACTGGACGAGGCCGCGCGCGGACTGGTCGTCGTAGTCCGAGGAGGAGCCGAACCAGGCCTCGAACTCGTGGGCCAGATCGCAGTGGAGGGCGTAGCGGATCATCGGGGCGGGGCGAAGTCGCGGTCGTGGGTCAGCTGGGGCACCGCTTGGCGGGCGCGGGCCACGGCGTCGAGGTCGAGCGAGGCGAACAGCACGCCCGGCGCGTCATGGTCAAGTTTCGCGATCACCTCCCCCCACGGCCCGACGATCGTCGACCGCCCCCAGGTGCGGCGGCCGTCCTCGTGTTCCCCGCCCTGCGCCGGGGCCAGGATGAAG
Source organism: Brevundimonas sp. (assembly GCA_024711185.1). Classification (GTDB taxonomy): domain Bacteria; phylum Pseudomonadota; class Alphaproteobacteria; order Caulobacterales; family Caulobacteraceae; genus Brevundimonas. The sequence goes on from JANJTI010000272.1 coordinate 7,554, forward strand.
CACCCGGCTTCGATGGCGCGGGCGCGCAGCAGGGTCTCCCAGTGGGCCTCGCCGGTCGGCACGGTGAAGGCCGAGGGCACGGCGATCATCGATGCGCCGGCTTTGGCCAGCGCCCGGAACAGCTGCGGGAAGCGAAGATCGTAGCAGACCGTCAGCCCCAGCCGGCCCCAGGGCGTGTCGGCTACCACGGCCGCGTCACCGGGCCGGATCGAAGCGCTCTCGCGCCAGTTCTCGCCGGTGGGCAGATCGACGTCGTAGACGTGCAGCTTGTCGTAGGTGGCGGCGACCTCGCCGCTGTCGCCGACAAGAATCGAGCGGTTGGCGGCCCGTTCGTCCCCGTCGACGCCTGAACGGACGATCGCCGAGCCGATCAAGAGCCAGACGCCGAGGTCCCGCGCCAGATTCCTCAGTCCGCACACGGCTTCGTCGGCCTTGAGGGTGGCGAGCACCGCATCGCGGCGCTCGCGATCCTTGAGCACGAAGTTGGTCGCCTCGGGGGTCAGGATCAGCTTCGCCCCGCCCGCCGCCGCCTCGCGTATCAACGGTTCGACGTGGGCAAGGGCCGCCACCGGCGAGGCCGGCGTGCGCGTCTGGATGAGGGCGACCGGCAGGCTGCTCATCAGGCGGCGAGCAACGGATCCAGCCCGCCCTTGCGGTCGAGGGCGTGGAGGTCGTCGGAGCCGCCGATGTGACGATCGCCGATGAAGATCTGCGGGAAGGTCATCCGACCATTCGAGCGCTGGATCATCTCCTGCTTCTTCGCCGGGTCGTTCGAGGCGACGATCTCGGTGAAGTCGGCGCCCTTGCGCTCGAGCAGGGCCTTGGCGGCCACGCAATAGGGGCAGCCGGGCTTGGTGTAGAGGACGATGTCGGCCAAGGGGGAACTCCTGTAACTGAAGCCGCTATGTAGGCAGTTCCCGCGCCCTGCGCACCCGGGCGATGACGGCCAGGTCGACGGCGCGGGCGCCCGCCTCCAGCAGCGCACGGGCGCAGGCCTCGGCGGTGGCGCCCGTGGTCAACACATCGTCGACCAGAAGGATGCGGCGCCCCCGCACCCGGCGCGCCCCGGCCTCCGTCACAGCGAAGGCCTTGCGCACGTTCAGGCGTCGGCCCCGCGCCGACTTGCCGCCCTGGCTGGCGGTGTGGCTCAGCCGGACCAGGGCGTCGGGCAGGTAGTCGCGTCGCGCCAGCCGGGCCAGCGGCCGTGCGATCTCGGCCGACTGGTTGAAGCGCCGCGACAGAAGGCGGAGGCGGTGGAGCGGGACGGGCGCGACGGCGTCGGCCTCGGCGATCAGGGGCGCGGCGGCCCGGCAGATCCAGCGGGCGAACAGGGGCGCGTACGGCTGATGGTCGCTGTGCTTGAAGCGGAGGATCAGGCCGCGCGACGCCTCGTCGTAAACGCAGGCCGCCCGCGCCCGGTCGAAGGCGTAGGGTCGGGTCAGGCAGGCGGCGCAGCGCTCGGAGGCGAAATCGCCCCCGTCCATCTCGAAGGCTCCGCCGCAGCCGTCGCAGACCGGGTCCTCAAGGAAGCTGACCCGGCTCCACGCCCCGGCGGTGAGGCCCGCGCCGGCTGCGGCCTCGGGGCTGTCGTGGGCCAGCGGCGGCAGCAGCAGATCGGCGAGGCCACGGCCGAACGTCCGCCCCGCCCCCGCCGCGGCTTCCCATCGCGCGCGCCAGACCCCATCCTGAGGCCGCATGAGTTCGTCCTCCGCCCCTCCCGTCATCTTCGACACTCGCCGCCGCACGGCAAGACTGCATCGCAGCGAATCCGCCATCGGCGGAGCCGATTTCCTGCATATGCGGGCCGCGGAGAACGCGGTGCAAAGTCTCGAGGCGCTGGTGCGCGAATGGCCCGAAGCCGCCGATCTTTCCGCCCACCCGGGCCCGTTCGCCCGGACGCTGGCGGCGAGTTCCGCCGCGGCGCGGGTGGGGCCTGTGAAGACGGTCGCCGATCGGGCCCGGCGCGCCGGCCCCGGCGAGGCGCCGCCGGACCTGCCGGACCAGTCGCAGGACCTGGTCATCTCCCTGATGAGCCTGCACTGGGCCAACGACCTCCCCGGAGCGCTGGCCCAGATCCGGCGCGTCCTGAAGCCGGACGGCCTGTTCGTCGGTACGCTGCTGGGTGCAGGCACGCTGAAGGAGCTGCGGGCGGTGCTGACCGAGGCCGAGCTGGAGGCCCGCGGCGGCGCCCAGGCGCGGGTGTCGCCCTTCGCCGACGGCTTCGACGGCGCGGCCCTGTTGCAGCGGGCCGGCTTCGCCCTGCCGGTGGCCGACGTGGATCGTCTGACCGTGCGCTACGCCGACCTGTTCGCCCTGGTGCGGGACCTGCGCGCGATGGGAGAGACCAATGCGCTGGCGGGGGGGATTCGCCCGCTCACCCGGGGCATCGCCGGACGCGCGGCGCAGCTCTACGCCGAGCGCTACGGCGAGGCCGACGGGCGAATCCCCGCGACCTTCGAGATCGTGCACCTGGCCGGCTGGGCCCCCCACGAGAGCCAGCAGAAGCCGCTGCCGCGCGGCTCGGCGAAGATGCGGCTGGCCGATGCGCTGGGGGTGACGGAGCACACCGGCGAGGGCTGACCCGGCCGGTCAGCCGCCCATCGCCGCGCGGACCGCGTCCATGGCGGTGTTGAAGATGCCGCTGCCGGTGGCCCCGAAGGCGGTCAGCGCCGACAGGATGACGAGGAAGATCAGGGCGATGATCAGGCCGTACTCGAGCGCGGTCGCGCCATCTTCATCGCGCTGGAATCGTACGAGGAAACGTCTCATCGGCGCCCCCTCCTCCGGCGGCTAGAGCAGGTCGCGGAGCCAGGCGACCAGCGGTTCGTCCGCCGGCGGCATGGGATAGTCGCGAAGCCGGTCCGGCCGAACCCACTTCAGCGCGGCGTGCTCGCGCGCCTGCACTGTCCCCGACCACCGTCGGCACAGGTAGAGTGGCATCAACAGGTGAAAGGATTCGTAAGCGTGACTGGTGAACACGAAGGGCGCCAGGCAGGCTTCGTTCACGTCGATGCCAAGCTCCTCCTTGAGCTCGCGGATCAGGGCCGCCTCGGGGCGCTCGCCGGGCTCGACCTTGCCGCCCGGAAACTCCCACAGTCCCGCCAGCTGCTTGCCTTCGGGGCGCTGGGCGATCAGGACGCGCCCGTCCGGGTCGACCAGGGCGACGGCGACGACGAGGACGGTCTTCAGCGGCTCGCTCACGAGCGGTAGTCGCCGTTGATCTCGACGTAGCGCTTGGTCAGGTCACAGGTCCACACCGTGGCGGAGGCACGGCCGGAGCCGACGTCGACGGTGATCTCCAGCTCCGGGTTCTTCATGTAGGCGCTCAACGCCGCCTCGTCGTAGGCCGGCGAGGGCGCCCCGTCGACGGCGGCGACATGCGGGCCGAACCTGATCATCAGCCGGTCGCGGTCGACCGGCTCCTCGGTCTTGCCGACGGCCATGACCACCCGGCCCCAGTTGGCGTCCTCGCCGGCCAGGGCGGTCTTGACCAGCGGACTGTCGGCGATCGACTTGGCCAGCTTGCGGGCCGAGGCCGGGCTGGCGGCGCCGTCCACCGTGACCTTGACGAACTTGGTCGCCCCCTCGCCGTCGCGGACCAGCTGGTGAGCGAGGTCCAGCATCACCTGGTCGAGCGCCCGGGAGAAATCCTTCAGCCGGCGGTCGCCGACGCGGCCGATGCGCGGAGCCCCGGAGGCGCCGGTGGCGAACAGCAGGCAGGTGTCGTTGGTCGAGGTGTCGCCGTCGACGGTGACGCTGTTGAACGTCGTGCGCACGTGCAGGCCCAGCATGGCGCGCAGCACGTTCGGATGGATGTCGGCGTCGGTGACGATGAAGGCCAGCATGGTCGCCATGTCCGGGGCGATCATCCCCGAACCCTTGGCGATGCCGGCGACCTTCACCCTCACCCCCTCGATCTCGCACTCGGCGTATGAACCCTTGGGGAAGGTGTCGGTGGTCATGATGGCGCGGCCGGCGGCGGCCCAGTTGTCGGCCGACATGCCCGCCTCGACGTCCGGTAGTCGGGCGGCGATCCTGCGGTCGTCCAGCACCACGCCGATGACGCCGGTAGAGGCCAGCATGACGTCGCGCTGACGGCAGCCGAAGCGCTTGGCCGCCTCGGAGGCGGTGCGCCGGGCCGCGTCGGCGCCCGCCTTGCCCGTGAAGGCGTTGGCGCAGCCGGCGTTGACCACCAGGGCTCGGACCTCCGATCCACCGCCCTCCGCGCCAAGATGGCGCTTGCACCAGTCGACGGGAGCGGACCCGACCTTGTGACGGGTGAACACGCCCGCGCAGGTCGTGCCGGGGGCGAAGCGGAACACCACCAGGTCGTCCCGCTCATGCTTGTAGAAGCCCGCCCGGGCCGTGGCGATCTCGACTCCGGCGACCGGCGGGATGGCGGGGAAGGGCACGGCGAGGGGCGAGATCTCCAGCCCCGGCTTGCCCGGCGCGGCGGGCGCGGGGCGTCCGGGTGCGGCCCGCTTGAGCGCCGAGGCGAGCGGATCGAGGGCCTTTTCGATGGCCTGTTCGATCTTCTGGCCGGTCGAGCCCCGGCCGGGGACGGGCGGGCGACTCACGACGCGCTCGCCGTGGCCGGAGCGGGAGCGGATGCGGATGCCGGCTCCTGCGGCCGGGCGACGTCGCCGTTCAGCAGCACATCGACCCTGGCCTTGCCGCGCAACTCCTCGAGCAGCTGCCGCACGCCCTCGTAGGTCAGGTAGCGGACGATCTGGGGACGGGCCTGCTCGAGCGTCGGCGGCGTCTCGCGGCGGCGGTCCTCGACCCGCAGCACGGCCCAGCCGCCCTCGGTCTGGAACGGGCCGACGGTCGACCCGGCGGGCTTGTCGCGCAGGGCGTTGGCGTAAGCTTGGGGCATGACGTCGAGGGTCGAATAGCCCAGGTCGCCGCCCGAGAAGCGGGTCGCCTCGTCGACGGAACGCTCCATGGCCACGGCTTCGAAGGCGGCGCCCTGGGCGAGGATGCCGACGACGGCGTCAGCTTCCTCCTTCGTGCGCGACAGGATCAGCCGGGTGCGTATCTCCTCCGAGGTGCGGGCCAGACGCAGCTGCTCCTGGTACAGCTCCTCGACCTTGCGCTCGGAGATGGTGTTGTTGACCACCGTCTCCACCAGCATGTCCCCGAGGATGCGCTCGCGGGTGGCCTCGAGCCGGCGCTGGGCCAGCGCCGAATTGTCGAGCCCCCGGCGTGCGGCCTCGGCCGCGTGGAGCGTCTGGTCGTGGACGGCGTCCAGCACCCGGCGGAACACG
>JANJTI010000292.1 GCA_024711185.1 Brevundimonas sp.
GAGGGCGTCGGCGTCGATATCGTCCATGCCGGCGTGTTCGGCGTCCATCAGGCTGGGCCACATAGGGTCCCTCTCGACCCGTTCGATGATCCGGCTCATCACCCCGACCGATTCCAGCGGATAGTCGCCCGAGGCCGTCTCGGCCGACAGCATCAGGGCGTCGGCGCCCTCGTAGGCGGCGTTGGCGACGTCCGAAGCCTCGGCCCGGGTGGGCGCCGGCGCGGAGGTCATGGACTCCAGCATCTGCGTCGCCACGATGGCCGGCACGCCGCGCTGGCGGGCCGCGCGCAGGATCTGCTTCTGGGCCACCGGCACCTCCTCGGGGTCCAGCTCCACCCCCAGGTCGCCCCGCGCCACCATCACCCCGTCGCAGTAGTCGAGGATCGACTCCAGCTGGTGCAGCGCCTGAGGCTTCTCGATCTTGGCCAGACAGGCGGCGCGGCCGTCGACCAGCCGCTTCAGCTCGGCCATGTCCTCGGCCTTCTGCACAAAGCTCAGGGCCACCCAGTCGACGCCGATGCGCAGGGCGAAGGCCAGGTCCTCGCGGTCCTTGGGCGTCAGGGCAGAGACCGGGATCACCGCCTCCGGCACCGCCACGCCCTTGCGGTCCGACAGCTTCGAGCCGCTCTCGACCGTCACCTCGGCCCATTCGTCCGTGCGGTCGCCCACCCGCAGCCGCACCCGCCCGTCGTCGAGCAGCAGCAGCATGCCGGGGCGCAGCGCCTTGAAGATCTCCGGATGCGGCATCTGCACCCGCGTCTCGTCGCCCGGCGTCGGGTCGAGGTCGAAGCGCATGACGTGGCCCGGCTTCACCTCGATCTCGACGTCCCTGAAGCGTCCCAGCCGCAGCTTCGGACCCTGCAGGTCGGCCAGAACGCCGAGAGGCCGCTTCAGCGCCATCTCGGCCCCCCGCACCGCCTTCAGCGCCGCGGCGTGATCCTCGTGCGAGCCATGGCTGAAGTTCAGACGGAAGACGTCCACCCCCGCCTGGGCGAGGGACTTCACCATGCCGGGCGCCCGCGAGGCGGGCCCCAGGGTCGCGACGATGCGCGCGCGCCGGGCTCTCTTCATCGAATATCCATGCGGCCGGTGGGGACGAACTCCCCTTGTGCCCCTCAAAGCGCCTGCGGGTAAGGCCGGTTCATTCCGCGAAACACGAAGTTATGGCCGCGCCTGTCTCAGGCTGCGGAAGGTCACCGAGTAGCGCAGCCGGACGCCCGGCGCGATGCTGTGCTGCCAGTCCTGGCGCGCCGGGCCGTCCAGCAGATAGGCCGAGCCGGGCTCCAGGCGCAGCCCGGCCCGCTCCCACCCGTCCCCGCGCCGCCGGCGGAATCGCATCGTCGCCTCCGAGACGAAGGACAGTCCCACCACCTTGTCGAACTCCGGCCGGTCGCGATGCCACCCGATGCCGGCGCCCGGCGCGTACTCCGTCACCATCGCCTGCACCAGATCCTCCGGCGCCAGCCCCGCGAAGGCCCCGGCAGCCTCGCGCGCGGGCAGCAGGAAGTCCGGAACCGGCTCGGCCACCCTCAGTCGGCTGGCCGAGAAGTCGTAGCGCCCGCCATAGGAGACGATCCGTCGGTTGCCCTTGAAGCCATGGAAGTCGAAGGCCTCGAAGGGCAGGCCGGCGAAGACGTCGACCAGCCGCGCCTGCGCCCCCGGATCGACCACCTCCTCCGCGTACTTCAACCCCTCCGGCAGGGCCGGCGGCGCCGCGCCGAACAGGTCGAACTGGTCCGCGCTCACGATTCCAGCTGCTCCATGCGGCACTGCGCCGGCGCCTTGTCGGGCCGGAATCGCAGCAGCTTCGTCCCGTGCCGGAAGCGCTGGTCCGACACGTGGTCGAAGCCGACCTCCACCACCAGTTCGGGCCGCAGCGGCTCCCACGCGCCGGACCGTTCCGTCGACCACCGGCTCGGCCCGCCCGGCGCCCGGCCGGTGAAGCCCGTCCCGCCGCGCAGCGCCTCCAGCCGCGACGTCAGTTCGTCCCTGTCGATCCCGGCGAAGGCCGAGGTGAAGCCGACGTGGTTGAGCCGCCCCGCGTCGTCGTACAGCCCCAGCAGCAAGGACCCCACGCGCCCGCCGCTGCTCGCATAGCGGAAGCCGCCCACCACGCAGTCGGCCGAGCGCAGCCGCTTGACCTTGACCATGGCCCGCTCGCCCTCGAGGTAGGGCCCGTCGCTCCGCTTGGCGACCACCCCCTCCAGCTTGCCGTCGTCCAGCCACGACCGCGCCAGCGCCGGGTCGGCGGTGCCGGGCGACAGGGTCAACCGCGGGCCGCCGAACCGCTCCACGAACGCCTCCAGCCGCGCGTGCCGCCCTTCGTGCGCCTCCTGGCGCAGATCGCGGCCATCAACGTCCGCCAGCATGTCGAACAGCACCAGCGTCGCCGGGGTCTCACCCGCCAGCTTGCGAATGCGCGACGCCGCCGGATGCAGGCGCTGCTGCAGCGCCTCGAAGGCGTAGCGGTCGCCCTCCTGCGCCAGCAGCTCGCCATCGAGGATGAAGCTTTCCGCCTCCAGCCGTTCCAGTCGTTCGACAACCTCGGGAAAGAACCGCGCCAGCGACTTGCCCGACTTGGCCAGCAACTCCACCCGCCCCTTCGCCTTGAAGGCCAGGCAGCGAAAGCCGTCCCACTTGGGCTCG
>JANJTI010000347.1 GCA_024711185.1 Brevundimonas sp.
CCGGCGTCGACGTGCCGGACGAGGAGATGTTCGCCCCCTTCCTGCAGGTGCGCCGCGTCGCCTCCTTCGACGCCGCCATCGCCGAGGCCAACGCCACCCGCTACGGCCTCTCCGCCGGCCTCGTCTCCGACGATCCGGCGAACTGGGAGCGCTTCATCCGCCGCATCCGGGCGGGCGTGGTCAACTTCAACCGCCCGACCACGGGCGCCGCCGGCGACATGCCGTTCGGCGGCCTCGGCGCCAGCGGCAACCACCGGCCGTCGGCGTATTACGCGGCCGACTACTGCGCCTACCCGGTGGCCAGTTTCGAGGCCGGCTCGGTCAAGAACATCGAGAGCGAGATCAAGGGGTTGAGGGCGTGACCTCGACAGCCGTCGAAGCCAACGCCGACGGTCTGATCGGACCGACCCATTCCTACGCCGGCCTCAGCCCCGGCAACCTCGCCTCCAGCCTCAACGCCGGCGAGGCGTCGAACCCGCGCGCCGCCGTGCTGCAGGGCCTCGACAAGATGAAGCGGCTGGCCGACCTCGGCCTGCCCCAGTTCGTCCTCCCGCCGCACGAGCGGCCGCACATACCCTTCCTGCGCTCGCTCGGCTTCGCCGGCTCCGACGCCGAGGTGCTGGCCGCGGCCTGGGAAGCGGCCCCCAGCTTCGCCGCCGCCGCCTGCTCGGCCTCGCCGATGTGGGCCGCCAACGCCGCCACGGTGACGCCCGGCGCCGACGCCGCCGACGGCCGGGTCCACTTCACGCCGGCCAACCTCGTCACCAACCTTCACCGCTCGCTGGAGGCGCCGCAGACGAAGCGCGCGCTCGACGCGCTGTTCCCCGACCCGGCCCGCTTCGCCGTCCACGACGCCCTGCCCGCCGTCGGCCACCTCGCCGACGAGGGCGCCGCCAACCACGTCCGCCTGTGCGCCGACCACGGCGAACCCGGCGTCAACCTGCTTGTCTGGGGCCGCGAGGCCTTCGAGGCATGGGACGATCCCTTCCCCGCCCGCCAGACCCGCGAGGCCTCGCAAGCCCTCGCCCGCCGCCACGGCGCCTCGGGCGTGGTGCTGGCCCGCCAGGCGAAGGCCGCCATCGCCGGCGGGACCTTCCACAACGACGTGGTCTGCGTCGGCGCGCTTCAGACCCTGTTCTTCCACGACCTCGCCTTCGAAGACACGGCGGGCACGCTGGACGCCATCCGCCGCGCGGCTGATGGCCGTTTCGAGCCGATCTTCGTCGAGGTCGCCTCGGCCGACCTGCCGCTGTCGGACGCCATCGCCAGCTACCTGTTCAACTCCATGCTGGTGCGGATCCCGGGCGAGGATCGCCTGACCCTCCTCTGCCCCACCGAGACGCGCGACAACCTCAACGCCCACGCGATCGCCGAGGGACTCGCCGCCTCCAACGGCCCCATCGGCCGGGTCGAATATGTCGACGTGCGCCAGTCGATGCGCAACGGCGGCGGCCCCGCCTGCCTGCGCCTGCGCGTCGCCCTCACGGAAGCCGAACTGGCCGCGACCAATCCGGCCATGCGGATGACCGACGAGCTTCACGCCCGCCTCTCCATCTGGGCCGCGGCGTGGTATCGCGACGAGCTCCGCCCCGCCGACCTCGCCGACCCCGCCCTGCTCGACGAGAGCCGCGCCGCCCTTGACGCCCTGACCGACATCCTCGGCCTCGGCAGCGACTTCTATCCCTTCCAGCGCGCCTGACCGTGACCGGCTTCACCCATCGCGTCGCCACCGAGGCCGACATCCCGGCGCTGGTCGCCCTGATGGACCGCGCCATCGCGGGCCCGCTGGCCGCCTTCCTGTCCCCGGAGCAGGTCGCCGCCAGTCGTCGCCTGATGGGGATCGACAGCCAGATCATCGCCGACCGCACCTACTTCATCGTCGAGAGCGATGGAGTCCTCGCCGGCTGCGGCGGCTGGAGCCGGCGCATCACCGAGTACGGCGGCGACCACACGCCCGGCCGCGTCCCCGCGCCGCTCACTCCCGGCGTCGACGCCGCCCGCGTCCGCGCCATGTACACCGCCCCGGAGTTCCTCCGGCAGGGCGTCGGCCGCCACATCCTCGACCTCTGCGAGGCCGCCGCTGCGGCCGAGGGGTACGACCGGGTCGAACTGGTGGCCACCCTCGGCGGAGAGCCGCTCTATCGCGCCGCCGGCTATGGCGAGGTGGAGCGCTTCGAGGATGATCGCGGCGGCGTTCCCGTGCCGCTGGTCCGGATGGGCAAGCGGCTCGCGGGAGCCGCCGCCGGGGGAGACTGACCGAATGCGCACCCTCGCCTTCGCCTGCGCCGTCCTCGGCCTCGCCATCCTTCTCGTCGCCACGGTCGCCGGCGGCCTCGCCACGCCGGGCTACGACCACGCCCGCCAGTACATCAGCGAGCTGGGCGCGACCGGCGCCGCGACCGGCCCGGCGGTCAGCGCCGCCTTCATCGTCTCCGGCGCCCTGCAGGCGGTCTTCTGGCTGCTGTGCATCCGCCTGCTGCCCGGCTCACGCCTCGTCGCCGCCGGCTTCGCCCTCAGCGCCCTCAACGGACTCGGCCTGCTCGCCGGGGGCGTCTTCCCCTGCGACGCAGGCTGCTCGCTCAGCACCCCGAGCGCCTCGGCCATCCTGCACGACGTGCTCGGCGGCCTCGGCTACGTTTGCGGCGTGGCGGGCATCGTCCTCGTCGCCATGGCCTGGCGCACCGTCCCCGAGCGCCGCCGCCTGTCCGGCCTCGCCCTGCTCTGCGGCATGCCCGGCGTCATGCTGATCTGGATGATTCACCCGGGCTTCGAGCTGTTCGGGCTCGCCCAGCGGGGGCTGGAGCTGGCCATCGCCGTCTGGACCCTGGCCGTCGCTTTCGCGGTCCGGCGGGCGCCCGCCGGCTGAGCCTCAGCCGGCGGCGCAGCGGCCCTGGCCTGGGGACGATGACTCGCGCCCGCCCGCGGGTTACATCCCGGCCAACCCCACAAGGAGTCGCTCATGACCGTCGCCGCCCGCCTCGCCGAACTCGGCATCCAGCTGCCCGCTCCCGCCGCCGCCGTGGCCAACTACGTGCCCTTCGTGCGCAGCGGCGACCTGCTTCACATCTCGGGCCAGCTGTCGAACGACGCCTCCGGCGGGATCAAGGGGACGGTCGGCGCCGACGTCTCGCCCGAGCAGGCCCAGGCCGCCGC
>JANJTI010000360.1 GCA_024711185.1 Brevundimonas sp.
GTAGCCGCTGCCCATCGAGCGCTTCACGAACAGCACCGTGCCCGCCTTCTCCACGTCCAGCACCGGCATGCCGTAGATCGGGCTCTGCGGGTCGGTCTTGGCGGCGGGGTTGGTGACGTCGTTGGCGCCGATGACGAAGGCCACGTCGCAACTGGCGAACTCGGCGTTGATGTCCTCCAGCTCGAACACCTCGTCGTAGGGCACGTTCGCTTCCGCCAGCAGGACGTTCATATGGCCCGGCATGCGGCCGGCGACGGGGTGGATGGCGTATTTCACCTCCACCCCCTCCTCCTTCAGCTTGTCGGCCATTTCGCGCAGGGCGTGCTGTGCCTGGGCCACGGCCATGCCGTAGCCGGGGACGATGATCACCTTGGAGGCGTTCTTGAGGATGAAGGCTGCGTCGTCGGCCGAGCCCTGCTTGACCGGGCGCGTCTCCACCGCCCCGCCCGCGGCCCCGGATGTCTCGCCGCCGAAGCCGCCGAGGATCACCGAGATGAAGCTGCGGTTCATGCCCTTGCACATGATGTAGCTCAGGATCGCGCCCGAGCTCCCGACCAGGGCCCCGGTGATGATCAGGGCGATGTTCTCGAGGGTGAAGCCCAGCGCCGCCGCGGCCCAGCCCGAGTAGGAGTTGAGCATCGACACCACCACCGGCATGTCCGCCCCGCCGATGGGGATGATCAGGGTGGCGCCGAGGATCAGGGCCAGGCCGAACACGCCCCAGAAGGCCCAGGTCGCTGTCCCGCCGGTGCCGATCAGGATGCCGATCAGCAGCACCAGCGCCAGCGCCAGGGCGATGTTGATCAGGTGCCGCGCCGGCAGCAGGATCGGCGCCCCGCTCATGTTGCCGTTCAGCTTGGCGAAGGCGATCACCGAGCCGGTGACGGTGATCGCGCCGATGGCCACGCCGAGGCTCAGTTCGATGATCGACAGGGTCTTGACGCCGCCGTCGGCCGTCGCGATGCCGAAGCTCTCCGGCGCATAGACCGCCCCCACCGCCACCAGGCAGGCCGCCATGCCGACCAGCGAGTGGAAGGCGGCGACCAGCTGCGGCATCTGCGTCATCTGGACCCGGCCGGCGATCAGCGCCCCCGCCCCGCCGCCGACCACCACGCCGCCGAGGATCAGGCCGGCGGTCAGCAGGTCCAGCGCCCCGGACGACCACAGGGTCAGCAGGGTCACGCCCACGGCCAGCGCCATGCCCACCATGCCGAAGGTGTTGCCGCGCCGGCTGGTCTCCGGGCTCGACAGCCCGCGCAGGCTGAGGATGAACAGGACGCCGGCGACCAGATAGGCCAGGGCCGCGATGGATGCGTTCATTCGGTCAGCTCCCCCTCATCCTCTTCGCTCACCGGCCTCCGGGCCGCGGCCCCGCCGTCCGCGCCAGCCGCCACAGGGCGGCGGCGATGAACAGCGGCCCAAGGAAGACCATGGCCCAGTCGACCACCCCCATCGGCTTGTCCTGCGCCACGATGCGCAGGAGGATCGACGAGAACAGCAGCACCACGCCGCAGTCGAGAAAGCGCAGCTTGCGGATGGCGTCCTTCTCGCCGAACCAGCTCCACAGCCACAGGCCGAAGCCGATCGCGGTGGCGATCCACGAGACGGCGACGGCGAGCTGGACGACGTCGAGGGTCATGCGGCGTCGGCTCTCGGCCGCTCCTTCTTGCGGTACATGGCCAGCATCCGCCGCGTGACCATGAAGCCGCCGAAGATGTTGACGCTCGCCAGCGTCACCGCGGCCACGCCGGCGCCCCTGGCGATCCAGCCGTCGCCGCTGGTCAGGGCCGCCGCCGCGATCAGCCCGCCCACCACGATCACGGAGGAGATGGCGTTGGTCACCGCCATCAGCGGCGTGTGCAGCGCCGGCGTGACGCTCCAGACCACGTAGTAGCCGACGAAGATGGCCAGCACGAAGATGGCCAGGCGGAAGACGGTGGGGTCGACGTGTTCCATCAGGTTTGTCCTCTGGCCGCGGCGCGTTCGTCGAGAATTGTCCAGATCCAGAGAGCCACGCCGATCGCGAAAGCCGGCAGGCCGCTCTGCAGTCCGCCGGCCGGGTCCGCCCATCTCACACCGGTCGGCGACAGGAGAACATTCCAGACGGGCGTCATCAGGATGCCAAGACCCCACAGGCCGACCAGCAAGCCCACACACCGGACGGCGAGGCGAACGAAGGTGCGCATCATCCCCTCACCCCCTCGTGCACCACGGTCCCGCCGTGGGTCACCGCCGCGGCCTTGAGGATCTCGTCGTCCAGATCCACCGCCAGCGTCCCGTCCTTCACCAGCAGCCCGGTGAAGGCGACGAGGTTGCGCGCATACAGGGCCGAGGCGTCGGCCGCGATTCGGCCGGCCATGTTGGTCCAGCCGACGATCTTCACCCCGTTCGGCGTGGTGACCACCTCGCCCGCCTTCGCCCCCTCGACGTTGCCGCCGTTGTCGATGGCGAGGTCGACGATCACCGAGCCGGGCTTCATCGAGGCCACGTGCGCCGCCGTCACCAGCCGCGGGGCCGGGCGGCCGGGGATCAGGGCGGTGGTGATGACCACGTCCTGCTTGACGATGTGGCCGGCGGTCAGCTCGGCCTGCTTGGCCTGGTACTCGGCCGACATGGGCTTGGCGTAGCCGGCGGCGGTCTCGGCGGCCTTGAACTCGTCGTCCTCGACGGCGACGAACTTGGCCCCCAGGCTCTCGACCTGCTCCTTGGACGCCGGCCGCACGTCG
>JANJTI010000054.1 GCA_024711185.1 Brevundimonas sp.
TGTCATGACCGCGCCCGTGATCCCGCCCAGCCCGACCCGCGAGGAATATGCCGAGCAGTACGCCGCCGCGCTGGCCGCCAACGGCGACGAGAGCCTCTTCGAGCGGGAGGAGCCCTTCGGCCTGTTCGTCGAATGGCTGGCCGACGCGAAGCGGACCGAGCCCAACGACGCCAACGCCATGGCCCTGGCCACGGTCGACGCGGAGGGGCAGCCGGACGCGCGCATGGTCCTGCTCAAGGACGTCGATGACCGCGGCTTCACCTTCTACTCCAACCGCGAGAGCGCCAAGGGCCTGGCGCTGGCGGCGCATCCGCGGGCCGGCCTGCTGTTCCACTGGAAGACCCTGCGCCGGCAGGTGCGGATCCGGGGGCCGGTGGAGCCGGTGAGCGCGGAGGAGGCGGACGCCTATTTCGCCAGCCGGGCGCGCGAAAGCCGCATCGGCGCCTGGGCTTCGGAGCAGTCGCGCCCGCTGGACGGCCGTGAGACGCTGGAGGTGGCGATCGCGCGCGAGACGGCCCGTTTCGAAGGCAGGGAGGTGCCGCGGCCGGAGCGCTGGACGGGCTGGCGCGTGGTCCCGGACAGCGTCGAATTCTGGCGCGACCGTCCGTTCCGCCTGCACGACCGGCTGCGCTTCGATCGGCTCGGCGAGGGCTGGAGCCGCACCCGGCTGCAGCCCTGAATCCTAGCGCTCGAGCAGCGGCGCCAGCAGCGGGTGGGCCAGCACCGGGGCGGCCAGCCGCACCACCGCCTGAGGATCCTCCAGCCGCACGGCCGCCGTGGCGTCGGCGACGACGAAGTCGGCGTTGACCCGCGACGGCTCGGTCAGGCGCTCATGGCCGGGCCGGACGGTGGCGAGATACTGGGCGATCACCGACTCGGCCGTGCGGCCGCGCTCGACCTGGTCGCGCAGCAGCCGGCGGATGAAGCGGATGTCGGCGGGAGTGTCGACGAACACCCGGATGTCGAACAACTCGACCAGCGCCGCCGTGCACAGCACGTGCGTGCCTTCGACCACCACCACCTCGGCGGCGGGGACCGGCTCACCGCCCGGCTCGCGGCCGTGGTGGATGAAGGAATAGACCGGCGCCACGATGTCGCGGCCGGCCTTCAGCGCGCCGAGGTCGTGGATCATCAGCGCATGGTCGCGGGCGGCGACGTCGTCGAAGTCGAACGTGGCCGGGTCGAAGTCGGGGAGGCTGGCGGCGTCGCGGTAGTAGGAGTCCTCGCGCAGCAGCACCGCCGCGCCCTCGGGCAGGGCGGCCACCAGCGCTTCGGCCAGGGTGCTCTTGCCGGAGCCGGAGCCCCCGGTGATGGCGATGAGAATGGGCATGGCGACTTTTAGGGCGAGGCGGGAAATTCCGCCAGCCGCGGCCCCGTAGGTGACCTTGCGTCACGTTGCCTGTTGCGATTTCCGCCGATAGCGTGACCGGCAAGCGCTCGACGAGCAGGCGCAGACAAGGGACGAAGATGCTGGGATTGATGCAGGACTGGCCGCTGACGGTCGACCGGATCCTCGATCACGCGAAGAACTGGCACCCCGATCGCGAGGTTGTCACGCGGTCCGTCGAGGGACCGGTGGTGCGGACCACCTACGCCGAGATCCACGCCCGGGCCAAACGGGTGTCCGACGTGCTGAAGGGCTGGGACGTCAAGGTCGGCGACCGCGTCGCCACCCTGGCCTGGAACACCGGCCGCCACATCGAGGCCTGGTACGGCATCATGGGCATCGGCGCGGTCTGCCACACGCTGAATCCGCGCCTGTTCCCCGAGCAGCTGGCCTACATCATCAATCACGCCGAAGATCGCATCATCTTCGTCGACCTGACCTTCATCCCGCTGCTGGAGGCCGTGCTGCCGCACTGCCCGACGGTGGAGCGGGTGGTGGTGCTCACCGACGAACTGCACATGCCGGCGACGAAGCTGCCCGGCGCGGAGTGCTACGAGGCGCTGCTGGCCACGGCCTCCGAGGCGGTCGAGTGGGGCGGCTTCGACGAGCAGACCGCCTGCGGCCTCTGCTACACCTCGGGCACGACCGGGAACCCGAAGGGGGTGCTGTACTCGCACCGCTCCAACTTCATCCATACCCTCCTGGGCCTGCAGACCACGGTGCTCGGCGCGACGCCCAAGGAGGTGATCCTGCCGGTGGTGCCGATGTTCCACGCCAACGCATGGGGCATCGCCTTCGGCGGGCCGGCGGCGGGCTCCAAGCTGGTCATGCCGGGGGCGAAGATGGACGGCGAGTCCATCTACGAACTGCTGGAGACCGAGGGCGTCACCTTCTCGGCCGCCGTGCCCACCGTCTGGCAAGGTCTGCTGGCGCATGTGCGGGAGAAGGGGCTGACGTTTTCCACCCTCAAGCGGGTGCTGATCGGCGGCTCGGCCGTGCCGGAGAGCCTGATCCGGGCCTTCCACGACGGCTACGGCATCGAGGTCATCCAGGGCTGGGGCATGACCGAAACGTCGCCCATCGGCACCCTGTCGAACCTGACCCCCGAGCTCGAGGCGCTGCCGTACGACGAGCAGATGAAGTGGCGCGTCAAGCAGGGCGTGCCGCCGCTTGGCGTCGAGCTGAAGCTGAAGAACTACGCCGGCCAGGAGATGCCGCATGACGGGCACACCTACGGGCGGCTGATGGTGCGCGGCCCGACCATCGCGGGGGCCTACTTCAAGGGCGAGGGCGGCGACATCCTCGACCACGAGGGCTTCTTCGACACCGGCGACGTGGCGACGATCGACGAGCATGGCTTCATGCAGATCACCGACCGCGCCAAGGACGTGATCAAGTCGGGCGGCGAGTGGATCAGCTCGATCGAGATCGAGAACATCGCCGTCGGCCATCCGAAGGTCGAGCTGGCCGCGGTCATCGGCGCGGCCCATCCCAAGTGGGACGAGCGGCCGGTGCTGGTGGTCAAGCTCAAGCCCGGCGAGAGCCAGGACCGGCAGGAGCACCTCGATTTCCTGCAGGGCAGGATCGCCAAATGGTGGATGCCGGACGATGTGGTCTTCGTCGACGACATCCCGCTCGGGGCCACCGGCAAGATCGACAAGAAGGTGCTGCGCGAGCGGCTGAAGGACTACCGCCTGCCGACGGCGGGGGGCTGAGGCGATGACGCGGTCGCCGGCGAAGGGCGCGAGGCTGGCGCAGGCGCTGCTGGTCGCGGCCGTCGCGTCGCCGGTGCTCGTTCTGCTGTCGGCTCTCGCGGTGCGCGGCGGGCTGGTGTCGCTGGAGACGGGCTGGTCGCTGCTGACGCTGCAGGTCGCCTGGTGGCTGGCCTGGCTGGGCGGCCTGGCGGCGCTGGCCGCGGTCGTGCTGGCGCTGAGGGACCTGCGCCGGCTGGGTCTCTACGCGTTCGCCGCCGTGCTGATCGCCGGCGCCACCCTGGCGGGCTTCGTCTGGCAGAAGGGCCGACTCGCGTCCGGACCGGTGGAGCATGTCAGCACCGACCTCGCGGAGTTGCCCGGCTTTGGCGACCTGCGCGCGCGGCGGGGCGGGGCGGGGCCGGGCCCCGCCGTCGGCGCCGAGGCCTGCCCGGGCGCGCAGCCGGTGATGCGCCAGGTCGCGCCGCAGACCGCCGGCTGGGCCCTGGAGCAGGCCGGCTTCCGCGTGCACGGCTTCGGCGTCCAGCGGGCCGACGGGACCCGCACGGGCTACTGGTTCGGCGTCACCCACGATGCGGTCGTCCGCATCCGTCCGGGCCGGACCGACATCCGGGTCGCCGCCCGCGACGGCCTGCCCCACGGCGGCGAGGCCTGCCGGCTGGCGACGCGGATCAGCGAAGCGCTGCGCAGCGGCCGGTAAGGCTCAGGCGGGAATCCAGACGGCGTCCAGCTCCGGCCCCGGATCGGCGGCGATCCGCCCGGCCCGCTCCAGCGCGATCAGGTGGGCCCACACCGACATGGCCGCGGCCGGCCAGAGCCGCTCGTCCACCGCTGCGTAAAGCCGCGGCACCATCTCCGCGATGCGCCGGTCGCCGGCCGCCACCCGCCCCAGCACCTGCGCCTCGCGGTCCAGCCGGTGGGCGCGGTAGGCGGCCAGGAACGGCGCCGGATCGCGCACCGGGGCGCCGTGCGTGGGCCACAGGCAGGCGAAGTCGCGGGCGATCACCGCCTCCAGACTGGCCATGTAGGCCGTCATGTCGCCGTCCGGCGGGGCCACCACCGTGGTCGACCAGCCCATCACGTGATCGCCGCTGAACAGGGCGTTCTCCTCGCGCAAGACGAAGGCCATGTGGTTGGAGGCGTGGCCCGGCGTGGGCAGGGCCTCCAGCGTCCAGTCCTCTTCCGCGATCGTCTCGCCGCCGGTCAGGACGACGTCGGGCGCGAAGGCCTCGTCATGATCCTCGTCCAGCGCGGCCGGGACGTGCACCGTCCGGGCCGGCGGCCGGGCGGCGAGCACCGGCGCGCCCACCGCCTCGGCGAAGGGCCGGGCGAGGGGGGCGTGGTCGCGGTGGGTGTGGGTGACCAGCACCCGCGTCACCCGCTGGCCCTCCACCGCCGCCAGCAGGGCGGCCAGGTGGCGCGGGTCGGGCGGCCCCGGATCGATCACCGCCACCGGGGCGCCGCGGCCTGTCCGCCCGACGATGTACGTCCCGGTCCCGGTGAAGGTGAAGGGGCCCGGATTCTCCGCCACCACCCGGCGGATCAACGGCGAGACGGCGTCGCAGCGGCCGTAGGCGAAGTCGAACTCGCGCACGAAGGGGATCATGCCGCGCCCGCCCCGGCGCGGCCCGGGCCTTGCGTTAGTGTTTCGGTAACCTCCGGAGGAGTGCCGAACGTGGCCGTTTCCATGGCTCTCGCTGTCTCAAATCGGCTCCAGCCCATCGCGGCGGCCTTCCTGTGTCTCATGGCGGCGCAACTCGTCGTCGCCTCCTGCACGCCGGAACCGGCGCCCTACGCCGCCCGCGCCGCGATCGCGCGCTGACGCTTCACAGCGGCAGGCGCGACAGGTCGTAGCCGGCCCGGGCCGCGGCCGTCCGCAGGTCCTCGGGATCGTCGCCGCGGGCCCGGCGGGCCATCGCCCAGGCGACGGTCGACCGCGTGCCGGAGCGGCAGAACAGCAGGGTCGGGGTTCCGTCGTCCAGCGTCTCGCCGACCGCCGCGGCCTCGGCCGGACCGGGCATGCCGCGCACCGGGATCCACAGATAGTCCATGCCGGCGGCGCGCGCCGCCGCCTCCATCTTGGCCGAGGTCGGCTGCCCCGGCTCCTCGTGGTCCGGTCGATTGTTGATCACCCGCCGCACGCCGGCCGCCGCCGCCGGCGCCATGTGGTCGGGCGAGGGCTGGGGCGAGGTCCAGACGCCGGGCGCCAGCGGCCGCATCCTACTGCCTCCGCACCCGCACCGCGCGGCTGTCGCCCACGGTCATCAGAAAGCTGCCGAGGCTGGCCTTGCGCACGCGGACAGGCTCGCCCGGGCTGTTCCGGAAGCGCACCCGCTCGCTGTCGATCTGCCGCCAGACGCTGCCGTCGGCGAGCCGGAAGATCCAGCGATTCTCGCCCGACAGCGCGGCCCGCTCCAGCGTGGTCTCGATCGAGTCGAGGTCCTCGCCGGCCCCGGCGCCGAACAGCTGCGGCAGGGTCGGCATCTCGAAGCCGAACAGCTGCCGACGCGTCTCGTCCACGGCGGCCCGGTCGATGACCACCAGTTCGCCCTGCCGCTCGGCCGAGTCGAAGGCGGCGGCGGCGGCGTCGTAGCAGGCCAGCCGGGCGGCGTCCCCGGTCACGGCGCGGCAGGCGGTCAGGCGCTCCAGCATCTCCGGCCGCTGCTGGGGCGGCGTCTGCCCGGGAGCCGTGGCCAGGGTTGCGGCGGCGAGGCCGATGATCAGCGACATGGAAAACCTCCGGCTGCGCCGCCAGCGAGCGACCCGCGATCACTCCTCCAGCCCTCGCCGCGGGTCAACCGGCGCCCGTGCAACTGCAACCGTGTCGGTATCGTGGCGCAAATGCGACAGTCCCGCTTTGGAAGGATTACAGCTTCGTAATTACGGTGGCGAAAACAGCGCGGCGGGGCCTAACCTGACTCAACTGCGGCCGGGATTCTGACCGCGGGGGAAGGGAATATTTCATTCCAAGGCTGCGGCGGCGCGCTCTGCGCGTCGTCGAACATCAGGAGACGACCTTTGAGAAACCAGAAAACCCGCCTGCTGGCGACGACGATGATCGGCGGCTTCGCCGCTCTCGCCTTCGCCGCCCCGGCCATGGCGCAGACCGCGCCGGCCCAGCAGGAGCAGACCCAGCTCGGCGAGATCGTCGTCACCGGTTCGCGTATCCCGCAGACCAACCTGGTGACCACCAGCCCGGTGACCCAGGTCACGGGTGAGGACATCGACGTCGCGGGCGTGACCCGCGTCGAGGATCTGGTGGCGCAGCTGCCGCAGGCCTTCGCCGCGCAGAACTCGACCGTCTCCAACGGGGCTTCGGGCACGGCGACGGTGTCGCTGCGCAACCTCGGCTCCTCGCGCACCCTGGTCCTGATCGACGGTCGCCGCATGGGCTACGGCTCGCCGAACGACGACGCCGCCGACCTGAACCAGATTCCCGAGCAGCTGGTCGAGCGCGTCGAGGTCCTGACCGGCGGCGCCTCGGCCGTGTACGGCTCGGACGCCATCGCCGGCGTCGTCAACTTCATCATGAAGAAGGACTTCGAGGGCATCCAGATCGACGCCCAGTACGCCTTCTACCAGCACAACAACGACTACGACGGCGTCGGCAACGTCCGCGCCGAGATCCTGCGTCGCGGCCAGACCAACCCGGCCCAGTTCCGGCTGCCGGACGACAACGTGGTCGACGGCGAATCCAAGTCGGTCAACATGATCATGGGCGTCGCCGCCCCTGACGGCCGCGGCAACCTGATGGCCTACGCCGGCTACCGCAACAACAACCCGGTGCTGCAGGGCCAGCGCGACTACTCGTCGTGCGCCCTCGGCGCCCCCAACGCCGCGTCGGGTCCGACGACCTTCTCGTGCGGTGGTTCGGGCACCTCGTTCCCGGGTCAGTTCACCGACTTCGCGACCTTCGCCTACACCATCGACCAGACCACGGGCAACTTCGTCCCGTACAACGGCAACGTGAACGCCTACAACTTCGGCCCGCTGAACTACTACCAGCGCCCGGACGAGCGTTACACGCTCGGCGCGTTCGGCCAGTACCAGGTCAACGACAAGGCGGAAGTCTTCGCCCAGCTGATGTTCTCGGACTACGAGTCGGTGGCCCAGATCGCCCCGTCGGGCAGCTTCTTCAGCGTC
>JANJTI010000069.1 GCA_024711185.1 Brevundimonas sp.
CCAGGTGTCCCAGGCCTGCAGGACGGCCGGCATCAGCCGCTCGACCCCGCGGCCGGACTGGGCCGACAGGGCGACGAAGGGGGAGCCCTTGAGCTGGGGCAGCTTGTCGTCGGCGAGGCGCTTGAGCTCGGCGAGGCGCGCTTGCGGCTCTTCCTCGAGGTCCCACTTGGAGGCGACGTAGACCAGCGCCCGGCCCTCGCGCTCCACGAGATCCGCGAGCTGCAGATCCTGGATGTCGAAGGCGTTGTCCTTGTCCATGACCAGCACCACCACCTCGGCGAAGGTGATGGCGCGGATGGTGTCGGCGACCGACAGCTTCTCGAGCTTCTCCTGCACCCGGGCCTTGCGGCGCATGCCGGCGGTGTCGACGAAGCGGACGGCGCGGCCCTCGTACTCCCAGTCGACCGAGATGGAATCGCGGGTGATCCCCGCCTCCGGACCGGTCAGCAGCCGATCTTCGCCCAGCAGACGGTTGATCAGGGTTGACTTGCCGGCGTTGGGACGGCCGATGACGGCGATCCGAATGGGCTTGTCGGCCTCGTCCGCGTCGCTATCGGCGAGCACCATGTCGGAGGTCGCCGCGAGAATGGCCTGGTAGAGATCGGCCATGCCCTCGCCGTGCTCGGCCGAGAGGGGGACGGGCTCGCCGAAGCCCAGTCCATGCGCCTCCCCCACCCCGCCGCCGCTCTCCCGGCTCTCCGACTTGTTGGCCAGCAGGATGACCGGCTTGGCGACCTTGCGCAGCCGGTCGGCGAAGATGCGGTCCAGCGAGGTGACGCCTTCGCGGGCGTCCATCATGAACAGGATCAGCTCGGCGTCGTCGATGGCGGCCTCGGTCTGCTCGCGCATGCGGGCCTCGAGGCTCTCGTCGGTGACGTCCTCGTAGCCGGCCGTGTCGATCAGCGTCAGGTCCATGTCGCCGATGCTGCCGTCGGCGTAGCGACGGTCGCGGGTCACGCCCGGGCGATCGTCGACGAGCGCCAGGCGCTTGCCGACGAGGCGGTTGAACAGGGTCGACTTGCCCACATTGGGGCGGCCGACGATGGCGACCTTCAGAGCCATGCCGGCCTTCTAACGCGTCTGGAGGGATTCCGTCAGCGAATGCTGACCAGAACGCCCCGATCGGTGAGCACGTACAGCGCGCCGTTGTAGGCGGCCGGGGCGATGAAGGCCGGTCCGCCGAGGCGCACCGAGCCCGTCTGGGCCCCCGTCTTGGGATCGAAGGCCACCAGTTCGCCGTCCGAGTTGACCAGCAGCAGGCGGTTCGAGGCCAGCAGCGGCCCGGACCACTTCGGGGTCACCGTGCGATCGAAGAAGCCGAGGAAGCCGCCTTCCTTGCGGGTGCGGCCCTCGTTCAGGTCACGGGTCCAGTAGACCTGGCCCGACTCCCTGTTGACCACGGTCAGCTCGCCCGTCTTCGACACGACGTACACGACGTCGCCGACCGGCAGCGGCGCGTTCACGCCGGACACCGGCAGCTGCCAGCGCGGCTGGCCGGATCGGACGTCGAGGGCGGCCATCTGGCCGGCGTGGCTGATGGCGTAGACGACGCCGCGGCTGACCACCGGCCGGCCGGCGATGTCGCGGATCTCCGACAGGGCGCTGGTGCGGGTTGTGCGCGAGAGGACCTGGGTCCACAGCGACTGGCCGGTCGAGGCGCGCAGGGCGACGAGCTCGCCGGAGGAGAAGGGTGCGATCACCGTGTCGCCGGTCACCGCCGGGCTGGAGGCCCGCATGATACGGGCCGGTTCGGGAATCCCGCGGTACGACCAGTCCTGCAGTCCGGTGTTCACGTCGAAGGCGAAGATCTGGTTCTCGACGTCGACGACGAACACGCGGGAACCGGCCACCGTCGGCGCGCCGTGGATCGGGACGTCCACCGGCGTGGTCCACAGAACAGCGCCGGTCGCCTGGTCGAGGGCGGTCACGGCGCGATAGCCCGAGGCCACGAAGACCTTGCCGCCGCCGATGGCGACGCCGCCGCCGAAGCCGCCGCCGCTTGAGCCGCCGCCAAGGCCGAAAAGACCGCGGGCGGCCGCGGCCTCGGCGCGCTTGACGTCGGTGCGCCACGCCACAGCGCCGCTGCCCGCGTCGACCGCGGTGACCGTCGACTCGCCGTCCAGCACGAAGACGCGGCCGTTGTCGGCCACGACCGGCGCCATGACCTGGTGGACCCGCGAGGACCCCGTGCCGATGTCGCGGCGCCAGGCGACCGTCAGATCCGCGCCGGCGATGACATGCTCGACCGCGTTGTCGGCGGCCCCGCCCGGCTGCGTCCAGGCGGTGGCGGCTTGCGGTCCGGGCAGGAAGAAGTCGCGGCCGGCCAGAGCGGCGGAGGGCGCCAGTTGCTGCTCGAACTCGAGCACCGAGATGCGCTGTCCCTCGGTCGCGGAGGCCGCGGGACGGTCGTCTCCGCCGAGGCCGAACGGCAGCGCGCGCCGCACCGTGCCGCAGGAGGCGACGGTGACGGCGAGACCGCACAACAGGGCGACTTTGAGCACACGGTTCATGTGGGGCGTCCTGGGAACGGAGATCACGGGCGGGCCGCTGCGGCCGGAGCGGGAGCGGGAGTCTGGGCCGGACCCTGCGCCGGAGCGGCGGCGGCCGGCGCGGGAATCGACGCCTGCGCCCGGACGACAGCCGCGACATTGGCGGCGCCGCCGGCGTCGATGGTCGAAATGGCCAGATCGGCCAGCTGTCCCACCATCGGCGGGGTGTCGAGGCTGTTCTTCAGCACCACGAGAGCCTCGCGCGCCTGGTCGGTCTGCCCATGCTGCAGGCGCGCCATGGCGAGGTCGAGGGCCGCGAAGGCGCGGTAGGGGCGCTTGTCGCCGGTGAGCGGCTCCAGCCGCCCTTCGATATCCGCCAGCGAGGCGGAGTCCATCGCCACCCGGGCGGCCTTGAGCGCGGCGGCGTCGGCGATCAGCGGGTCGCGACTGGCCCGGGCCGCGGCGTCGAGGTGGGCAAGGGCGTCGTCCGGGCGATTGCCGTCGAGGGCGATGCCGGCGCGCTGCATCAGCGCCATGGCCTTGTAGGCCCCGTTGCCCTCCTCCGCCGCCTGCTTGAAGGCGGCGTCGGCGCCGGTCGGGTTGTTGGCTTCGAGGGATTCGATGCCCCGTTCGTAGGCGATCGACGCCTTGTCGGCCTTCGAGGTCTCCCAGCTCTGCCAGCCCCACCACGCCAGGGCGGCGAGGAGGGCCACGAGAAGCACGCCGCCGACGACCGGCAGCCAGGTGCGGGCCAGCCGCTTGTAGCGGTCGGAGCGAAGCTCCTCCTCGACCTGCTCGAAGACATCAACCACGGATACGTCGCCCCTCGAAAACGGACATCAGGCCGCTGAAATTCAATCCGGCCGGACCCTAGAGGCTCGGCTTCATCGCCGCAACGCGCCGCTTAGGGAGTCGCAGGCTTTTTCGAGAAGTAGGTCTCGACTTCGGCAGGAAAACGGCGCTCGCGGACGTCGCGGGCCCAGGCGCCCACCGCGCGATCTATATCGCCGCGCAGGTCGGCGTAGCGGCGCACGAACTTCGGCGTCCAGTCGAACAGACCAAGCATGTCCGAAACGACGAGAATCTGGCCGTCGCACGCCGCGGATGCGCCGATGCCGATGGTCGGCTTGTCGATGACCGCGGTCACCTCTCGGGCGAGGCCCTCGGCGACGCCCTCCACGACGACCGCGAAGGCTCCGGCGTCGGCCGTGGCCTCGGCCTCGGCCAGCACCCGCAGGCGCTCCTCGTCCGTCCGGCCCTTGGCCTTGAAGGCGCCGTCGGTCAGCACCGCCTGCGGCCGGAGCCCGACATGCCCCATGACGGGAATCCCCCGCTGGACCAGATAGGCGATGGTTTCGGCCACGGTCGGGCCGCTCTCCAGCTTCACCCCCTGCGCCCCCGTCTCCTTCATGACCCGGGCGCAGTTTTCGTAGGCCTGCTCCTTGCCGCCCTCGTACGAACCGAAGGGCATGTCGATGACCACCATGGCCCGTTTCGAACCGCGCATCACCGCCTGCCCGTGCAGGATCATCATCTCGAGGGTCACGCCGACAGTGTTGGGCAGGCCGTGCACCACCATGCCGACGCTGTCGCCGACCAGCAGCACGTCGCAGTGGGGATCCAGTATCTCCGCCGTCGGGGCGTCGTAGGCGGTCAGGCAGACCAGCGGCTCGCCGCCCTTGCGGGACCGGATGTCCGGCGCGGCTAGGCGGCGGACGGCTTCCTGCTTCTGGCTTGACATGGGAGGAGGCTCCGGATCGTGGAGCCTCCTAGATAGGCCGCGGGTCGCCGGCCGTCACGTCACACTTCCTGGGACAGACGGACCGCGCCGGCGGCGGCGACGGCGATCAGGGCGCCGGCCGCGATCCAGAACATCTGCATTCCGTTCATCGAGCCCAGCTCAAGATTGCCGAGGCCGAACTGGTCCAGGCCCGACTGGACCGCCGACTGGGCGTTGAAGGACACCGAGCGGACCCCCTGCCCCAGCGCCTCGCCGGCCACGACCCCGTCGCCGGAACCGATGTTGACCGTCAGGGTCTCCCGCACCGCGACCACGCCGCCGATGAGGCCGGCGACCCCGAGGGCCAGTCCGCGCAGGGCGGAGCCCTTCTGCAGGCGTCGCTCCACCTGGGCGGTGAACAGGGCGGCGTCCGGCAGAACTGGTGCGCGCGCGAACAGGCGCTCGATGTCGGGGTCGAATTCGTCAGCCGACATTCCGGGGCCTCCCCAAGGGCTGTGCGGGTTCCGGCTGGAGCCGCGCACGGAGTTTATCCAGACCACGTTTGACATGAGACTTCACCGTGCCGAGTGGCAAATTGAGGGCCGTGGCGATCTCGGGGTGGGCCATGCCCGCGCCGTGACACAGGGAGACGCACAGTCGCTCCGCTTCGCTGAGGCTCCTCAGGGCCTCGTCGAGATCGACCCGGCCGGCATGATCGGTCGCGGGCGCTACGTCTTCGCTTTCGAGTTCAGCCACATAGCGGGCTTCCCTGGCGACCCGCTTGATGTAGAGGCGCGCCGCGATCCGCTTGACCCAGGCGGCGAAGGTGCCCTCGCCGCGGAACTCCGCGCAGCGCTCGAACGCCTGGATGAAGGCGTCCTGGGCGATGTCGTCGGCGAGCGCCGGCTGGGCGCCCATCCGCCGCAGCAGGCCGCGCACCGCCGAGCCGTGGCGGCGCACGAGCTCTCCGAACTCGCGCCGTCCGCCCGCCGCCGCGAGGGCGGCGAGCTCGACGTCGTGCCGGTCGACCAGAGGCTGGGTCATGGTTCTTCCCCCTGTCCGGTCCGGCCTCAGTCCTTGTTCTTGTTGAAGAAGCTCAGGACGATGAAGGCCAGGCCGATGGTGACCGGGATGGCTGCGATGCCCAGCAGACCGTCGCCGATATCCGGGCCCCAGTCGTTCCCGCCCGAGGTCAGGTCGTTGATCAGACCGAAAGCGGCGAGGCCGATGCCGACGGCCAGCCAGATGACCCCCCGGCGGATGTCGCGGCTGCGCGACGGCAGGTTGCGGGACACGTCCTGGGTCAGGGCGTCGATGACCTCCGACGGCAGGGTCTGCCCCTTGTCCATCGCATGGCGCAGCGTCGCCTGCATCTCGCGCTTCTCCCGGCTCTTCAGCCATGTCGGCCCGACAACGATGGCGGTGATGGTTCCGAAGACCGCGAAGATCGCGAAGACCGGAATGAAATCTTCCATTGGGATATCCCTCTTCCTCGTTCGGCGGGAGCGTGACGCTCCGGCCTTCTGACGACAAGAGGCGGCGGGATGCCCCAACGGATGCGGGCCGCCGGGTGAAACTTTGGTAAGGCGGATGAAAACGGTTACACACGGTCCGTACAGGGACACCCGATGCTTGATCGACGCGCCGTGCTCGCCGGACTGACCGCCGCCCCGCTCGCCGCCTGCGCCACGGCGCCGGACCGCCGCGGCGCGCGGGAGATGCGGCTCGCCACCTTCAACATCTGGCACAACCAGGGCGACTGGGCCGCACGCCTGCCGCTGCTGGTCGAAGCGCTGCGGGAAACGGACGCGGACGTCATCGGCCTGCAGGAGGTGCTGGAGGACGCCGCCGTCGGCCTGCCCAATCAGGCGCGCACCATCGCCGCCGCGCTGGGCGGCTATGAGGTCCGCTTCTCCTCCGCCGATGCGGAGGGGGCCCCGCGCCGCTACGGCAACGCCATCCTCAGCCGCCTGCCCGTCATCGCCAGCGACTGGAAGAAGCTGGAGCCGCTGGACGACTACCGCACCGCCGTGCGCGTAAGGGTCGACCTCGGCGGCCGCGAGGTCGATGTCGTCAACACCCACCTGGCCTGGCAGCCGGACCAGGCGGCGACGCGGGCGCGCCAGGTCGCCGACCTGATGGACTGGCTGCCGGACGATGGAACGCCGCTGGTCGTCATGGGTGACTTCAACGCCGCGCTGTCGGACCCCGGTCTGGCCGTACTGACCGGCCCCGGCTTCTTCAGCGCCCTGCCCGACAGGGCCGCCGCGACGACGCTCAACCCGGCCCAGGGACACGCCCTGCGCGTCATCGATCATATTTTCGCGGAGGCGGCGCAGTTCGTAGCAGTCGGGGCAAAGATCATCGGCGATGTCCCGACAGCCGGCGTGCACCCCTCCGACCATTTCGGCGTGGCCGCGATCCTCGGGCTCCGCTGAGGCGGCGCAACCCGCCCGGTCGCGGTGCGTTGCCGGGCGCATCACCTGCACGCGCCGGAGCCCCGCCATGGTCCAGATCACCTACCGCATCGCCGAGCACGACGGCGGCTGGGCCTACCGGCTGGGCGACACCTGGTCGGAGACCTATCCGGACCACGACTCGGCGCGCGCCGCCGCCGTGGCCGCGGCCCGCGAGCAGAAGGTCCCGGACGAGGACACGCTGATCGAATACGCCGACGCCTCGGGCGAGTGGGTCACGGAGCGGGCGGACGGGCACGACCGGCCGGAGCCCGAAGTCGAAGGCTGACGGCAACGGTTGCATCCGGGGCCCGATCGCGGCCGTATGGGACGGAAGGTTTGATCCGGAGATCCGCCATGCGCCCCCTCGCCGCGTCCCTCTTGGCCCTCGCTCTCGCCCTGCCCGCCGCCGCCCTCGCCCAGGAGGTGCGGTACTACGAGGTCCCGGCCGGCGGCCGCGCCCATGACGTCGCCGTCACCGCCGACGGCGCGGAGGTCTGGTGGACGGTCCAGCGCGGCGGCGGCCACGGCATCCTCGACCCC
>JANJTI010000076.1 GCA_024711185.1 Brevundimonas sp.
CACACCCGGCGGCACGAGGCCGAGCTGCGGCTGAAAGCGGCCGAGGCCAATCTGGAGCGGCTGGACGACATCGGCCGCGAACTGGAGACCACCCTGTCGCGGCTGAAGCGCGAGGCGCGGCAGGCGGAGAAGTACAAGAAGATCTCGGCCGAGATCCGCGCCCTGCAGGCGGCCCTGCTCTATGTGCGCTGGAACGACGCGCGCGTGGCGGCGGAAGGCGCGGCGAAGGAACTGGCCGAGGCCGACCGGGCCGTGCTGGAGGCGACCACCGCCTCGGGCCGGGCGCAGACGGCGGCGCTGAACGCCCAGGAGGCGCTGAAGCCGGCGCGCGAGGAGGATGCGGTGGCGGCGGCCCTGCTGCACCGGGCCTCGCTGGAGCGCGACCGGCTGGACATGGCCGAGCAGCAGGCGCGCGCCGAGGTCGAGCGGCTGAAGGCGGAGGGCGCGCGCATCGCCGGCGACATCGAGCGCGAGACGACCATGGCCGGGGACGCCGAAGGCGAGCTGGCCCGGCTATCGGGGGCGCTGGAGGCGCTGTCGGCGGAGATCGCCGCGGCTCCGGCCCGCGGGCCGGAGCTGGAGGCGGCGCTGGCGGCGGCCGACGAGGCGCGCAAGGCGGCCGACGCCGAGGTCGAGCGGGTGGCCGGGGCCGTGGCGGCGGTCGAGGCGCGGGTCTCGGCCGAGAACGCCCGCCGCCGCGACGCCGAGGCGCGGGTGGCCCGCGCGGAGGCGCAGCTGGCCTCGGCCCAGCGCGAGCGCGAGGCGCTGGGCCCGCTGGAGACCCCGGAGATCGAGGCCGCCAAGGCCGATCTGGAAGCGGCGCAGGCGCGGCTTGCCGAGGCGCGGGCGGCGGTGGAGACTGCCGAGACGGATCGCGGCGACAAGGCTCGGGCCGAGCAGGAAGCGCGACAGGCGGCGCGGGCGGCCGAGGACCGGCTGGGTCGGCTACAGACCGAGGCGCGAGGGCTGGCGCAGCTCCTCGTGCAGGGCAAGCGCGAGCATGCCCCGGCGCTGGACCGGGTGCAGGCGGACAAGGGTTATGAGGCGGCGCTGGCGGCGGCGCTGGGCGACGATCTGGACGCGGCGCTGGACGCGCGGGCCGCGGCCTACTGGGCCGGTGCGGAGGTCCCCTCCCCCGCCTGGCCCGCCGGTGTGGAGCCGCTGGGCGCGCGGGTGAGCGCCCCTGAACAGCTGAAGGCCCGTCTCGCACTGTGCGGGGTGGCGGCGCGCCGGGAGATCGAGGCGCTGGCCGAGGCCCTGCCGGTGGGGGCGCGGCTGGTCACGGTCGAGGGCGACCTGTGGCGCTGGGACGGCTTCGTGCAGCGGGCCGAGGCGCCGCGGCCGGCGGCGGTGCGGCTGGCGCAGCGCACCCGGCTGTCGGAGCTCGAAGCCGAGATCGACGAGGGCAAGCCGGCGCTGGAGGCGGCGCAGGCGACGCTGAAGACGGCCACGGACGCGTTCCGGGCGGCCGAGGAGGCGGTCAAGGCGGCGCGGGCGGCGCCCTTCCCGCTCGACAAGGCGGCGACGGCCGCGCGTGACCGGGTCGAGACGCTGGCCCGCGAGCAGGCGCGCAAGGAGGCCCGGGCGCAGGCGCTGGACGAGACGCTGGAGCGGCTGAAGGCCGAGGTCGAGGCGGCGCGGGTCGCATTGGCGGAGGCGCAGGGGGTCGAAGCGCCTTCGGAGACCCTGGAGGGGCTGCGGATGGAGCTGACGGCGGCGCGGACGGGAGCGGATGCGGCCCGCGGCGCGGCGGCCGAGGCCCGGCTGGCGCGCGACGCCGAGGCTCGGGAAGTGGCCGGGCGGCAGGCGCGGCTGGACGGGCTGGTGCGCGAGCGCGACAGCTGGGCCGCCCGGGCGAAGGACGCGAAGGCGCGCATCTCGGCGCTCGAGAAGGAGGCGGAGAAGACCGCCGCCAGGCTGAAGGCGGCGGCGGATGCGCCGGAGCAGCTGGCGGCGCAGCGCTCGACCCTGCTGGATGCGCTGACGACCGCTGAGACCCGGCGCAAGGCCGCGGCGGACGCCCTGGCGACGGCCGAGACGGCGGCGAGCGAGGCCGACCGGGCGGCCCGGGCGGCCGAGGGCGCCGCCTCGCAGGCGCGCGAGGCGCGGGCCGGACTGGCGGCGCGGTCCGAGGCCGCGGCGGAACGGCTGGCCGAGGCCGAGCAGAACGTGCGCGAGACGGCGCAGATGTCGCCCGAGGCGCTGGGCCAGAAGCTGCAGGACGACGCCATCGCCCGCCCGCCGGACGCCGCCGGGGCCGAGAGCCTGCTCTACGGCCTGGAGCGCGAGCGGGAGGCGCTGGGCGCGGTCAACCTGCTGGCCGAGGAGGAGGCCAACGAATACGGCGACCGGTTGCAGACCATGAAGGTCGAGCGCTCGGACCTGACGTCCGCCATCGCCAAGCTGCGCGACGGCATCGACGAGCTGAACGCCGAGGGCCGCGAACGGCTGATCGCCGCCTTCGACATCATCAACGACAACTTCAAGGCCCTGTTCGAGGCCCTGTTCGGCGGCGGCCAGGCCGAGCTGAAGCTGGTCGAGTCGGACGACCCGCTGGAGGCGGGGCTGGAGATCTACGCCTGCCCGCCGGGCAAGCGGCTGGCGGTGATGAGCCTGATGTCGGGGGGCGAGCAGGCCCTGACCGCGGCGGCCCTGATCTTCGCCGTCTTTCTCGCCAATCCGGCTCCCGTCTGCGTGCTGGACGAGGTCGACGCGCCGCTGGACGACGCCAACGTCGACCGTTTCTGCCGCATGCTGGACGAGATGCGGAAGCGCACCGACACCCGCTTCATCGTCATCACCCACAACCCGGTGACCATGAGCCGGATGGACCGGCTGTACGGCGTGACCATGCCCGAGCGGGGGGTCAGCCAGCTCGTCAGCGTCGACCTGAAGCAGGCGGAGAAGCTGGTGGCGTAATCCTCCGCCAAGGCAGGATTCAGGAGCGGCCCAGCACCTCCGTCCGCACGAACCAGCCGAGGATGGCCGGTCCCTCGACCACATAGCGGCGGAACATGCGGCGGGGCTGGCTGAGCAGCCGGTGCAGCCATTCCAGCGAGAGGCGCTGGAAGAGGACCGGGGCGCGGTGCTGGCGGCCGGTGAGGAAGTCGACCGAGGCGCCGACGCACAGCGCCACGCCGCGCTCGCGGCCGGCGATGTGCAGGGCGTGGGCGAAC
>JANJTI010000122.1 GCA_024711185.1 Brevundimonas sp.
AGAGAGAATTAAGGTCGCGAGGATTAGTCGCCTTCGACGTGAGCCGCAGCATGACCCGCCGGGAGCGAAGATAGTCCCTCCTGCGGGGCGGAACAATGGCGAGATCAGAGTCCCTGGGCGATCTTTTCGAGCCGGGCGGCGACGGCGTTCAGCGCCTCGGCCACCCCGTCCTGCGAGGCGGCGCCGGCCGCGCCGGCCGCGGGGGCTGCGCCGCCGTTGAGCCGGGCCTCGTGCAGTTCGTCGGCGAGCAGCAGGCCGGCCATGAGGAACAGGCGCAGGTCACCGACGTGGCCGACCTCGCCCGCCACCTGACGAACATGGCCGTCGAACTGCTTCGCCAGGATGCGGACCCGCTCCTCCTGGCCGTCGGCGCAGCCTACGGCGTAGGGGCGGCCGTTGATGTCGACGGTGACGGTGGCCATCAGCGGCCCTCCTGTTCCGCGAGCGTCTCGCGGATCGCCTCGGCGGCGCGTTCCAGCGCCCGCGCGGCGTCGCGACCCGCCGCCTCCAGCTCGTGAATGCGGGCGCGATCGGTCTCGCTGGAGGGCTGGGGCGCGAAGAGGTCGTCGTCGGGCACGCGGCTGGCTCCCGCCGCCCGGCTCTTCAGCTCCAGCAGGCGACGTTCCAGCAGGACGAGCGCGCGATCGACGCGGTCCCTGGCGGCCGAAGCAGCATCCATCGGTCACATTCTCCTCGAAAGCGTATAGAACCCGCAGGCGCGCCGGGGTAAAGCGGCGCGCCTCCCTTTTTCCGCCTCCCGACGAAAGGTCCCCGCCGTGACCGACGCCACAGCCGTATCCGCGAAGTCCTCGACGAAGCAGATGGCCGACGCCATCCGGGTGCTGGCGATGGACGGGGTCGAGAAGGCGAAGAGCGGCCATCCCGGCATGCCGATGGGCATGGCGGACGTGGCGACGGTGCTGTTCTCGAAATTCCTCAAGTTCGACGCGTCGCGCCCCGACTGGGCCGACCGCGACCGCTTCATCCTGTCGGCCGGCCACGGCTCGATGCTGATCTACGCCCTGCTGCACCTGACCGGCTACAAGGCGGCGACGAAGGAAGAGCTGGCGAACTTCCGCCAGTGGGGATCGAAGACCGCCGGCCACCCCGAGTACGGCCACATGCCGGGGGTGGAGACCACCACCGGGCCGCTCGGACAGGGCCTGGCCAACTCCGTCGGCTTCGCCATGGCCGAACGGCATCTGGCGGCGCGGTTCGGCGACGATCTGGTCGACCACCGCACCTGGGTCATCGCCGGCGACGGGTGCCTGATGGAGGGGGTGTCGCAGGAGGCGATCACGCTGGCGGGACGGTACAGGCTGAACAAGCTGACGGTGCTGTGGGACGACAACGAGATCACCATCGACGGCAAGGTCGGCCTGTCGGACGCCACCGACCAGAAGGCGCGCTTCAAGTCGGCCGGCTGGGCGGTGAAGGCTATCGACGGCCATAACGAGCACCAGATCCGCGCCGCCCTGAAGTGGGCGATGAAGCAGGACAAGCCCACGCTCATCGCCTGCCGGACGAAGATCGGCCGCGGCGCAGCGACGATGGAAGGCAGCCACAAGACCCACGGCGCGGCTCTGGGCGCGGCCGAGGTGGCGGCGACCCGTCTGGGCCTGTCCTGGACGCACGACCCGTTCGAGCTGCCCGAGAACATCGAAAAGGCGTGGCGCAAGGTCGGCCGGCGCGGCGCCAAGGCGCGCAAGGCGTGGGAGGCCCGGCTGGCGGCCTCGTCGCAGGCGGCGGAGTTCACCCGGGCGATGAACGGCGAGCTGCCGGCCGGCGCCTTCGACCGGCTGGAGGCGAAGATCGCCGAACTGGTCGAGACGAAGCCGGCGCAGGCTACCCGGCAGGCCTCCGGCGCCGCGCTGGACGAGCTTTTCGCGGCCGTTCCGGAGCTGATCGGCGGTTCGGCCGACCTGACCGGCTCGAACAACACCTTCGTCAAGGGCACGCCGATCTTCGACGCGCCGACCTACGAGGGCCGCTACGTCAACTGGGGCATCCGCGAGCACGGCATGGCCGCGGCCATGAATGGCATGGCGCGGCACGGCGGGGTGATTCCGTACGGCGGCACCTTCATGGTGTTCTCGGACTACAGCCGGCCGTCGATCCGTCTGGCGGCGCTGATGGGCGTGCGGGTGATCCACGTGCTGACCCACGACTCGATCGGCCTGGGCGAGGACGGGCCGACGCACCAGCCGGTCGAGCACCTGGCCGCGCTGCGGGCCATCCCGAACCTGCTGGTGTTCCGCCCGGCCGACACCGTCGAGGCCATGGAGTGCTGGAAGCTTGCGCTCGAGCACAAGACGACGCCGTCGGCGCTGGCCCTGTCGCGGCAGAAGACGGCGGCGGTGCGCGTCACGGCGGCGGCGGAGAACCTGTCGGCGAAGGGCGCCTACGAACTGAAGGCAGCGAACGGCGAGGCCAGGGCGACCCTGTTCGCCACCGGAACCGAGGTGCCCGTCGCCCTCGCCGCCGCCGAGCGGCTGGAAGCCGAAGGCACGCCGACGCGGGTCGTGTCGGTTCCCTGCTTCGAGCTCTTCTTCCAGCAGGATGCGGCCTACCAGGCGTCGGTGCTCGGCCGCGGCACGGTGCGGGTCGCCGTCGAGGCCGCCATCCAGCAGGGCTGGGAACGGTTCATCGGCGAGGACGGCGGCTTCGTCGGCATGACCGGTTTCGGGGCCTCGGCCCCGGCCGAGGTGCTGTACGAGAAGTTCGGGATCACCGCAGAGGCGGTGGTCGCGCAGGTCAAGGCGCGCCTCTGATGCGCCGGATCCTCGCCGCCACCATGGTCGCGGCGGGGATCGCCCTCGCACCCGTCGCGCAGGCCCAGATCACGCCGGCGGAGACACCGATCGTGATCGGGACCTCCTACGCCCTTCCCTCCCCCACCTATGGCGGGACGCGGGAGATCAACGTCTGGATTCCGCCGGGCTATGCGGAGGGCGAGGCGGCCTACCCGGTGCTCTACCTGCTGGACGGGGGGACGGTGTGGCAGGACTTCCACCACATCTCCGGCCTGGCGCAGCTGGGCACGGTCAACGGGACGACGCGCGACGTGATCGTGGTCGGGGTGGCCTCGGTCGACCGGCGCAACGAGCTGGCGCTGCCGACGGAGAACCCGGAGCTGATCGCGCAGTATCCGACCCAGGGACAGTCGGAGCGGTTCCGGGGTTTCCTGCGGGACGAGGTCCAGCCCTTCATCGAGGGGCGCTTCCGCACCAGCGGCGAGACCGCGTTGATGGGCGAGTCGCTGGCGGGCCTGTTCGTGGTCGAGACCTTCCTCAAGGCGCCGGAGATGTTCGACCACTACGTCGCGGTCAGCCCGAGCCTGTGGTGGGACGGCGGCCGACTGGCGGCGCAGGCGGGGGCGCACCTCCGCGACCACTCGAACGACCGCCGCACCCTGATCCTGACCCTCGGCGACGAGGGGCCGGAGATGCAGGCGCCGATGGACGTGCTGGTCGCCAGCCTGCGCGATCACGGCCTGCCCGGACTGGACTGGTCGTTCACGCCTCGACCCGACGAGAGCCACGCCACCATCTACCATGGGGCTGCGCTGGACGCCCTCCGGCGGCTGTTCCCAGCCCCCAGGCCATGATCCCGAGGATGAATCGATGAAGCTTGGCACCCCGCTGTCCGACACCGCTGTCCGCGTCATGCTCCTGGGCGCGGGGGAGCTGGGCAAGGAGGTGGCCATCGAGTTGCAGCGGCTGGGCGTCGAGGTGATCGCCGTCGATCGCTACCCGAACGCTCCGGCCATGCAGGTGGCGCACCGCAGCCACGTCGTGCCGATGACCGATCCGCAGGTGCTGAACGGCGTCATCCTCGCCGAGGCGCCGCACATCATCGTGCCGGAAATCGAGGCCATCGCCACAGAGGTGCTGGCGCAGGTCGAGGCGGCGGGGCTGGCGCGGGTGATTCCGACGGCGCGGGCGACGCAACTGACCATGAACCGCGAGGGCATCCGCCGGCTGGCGGCCGAGGAACTGGGCCTGCCGACCAGTTCCTACGCCTTCGCGGGATCCGCGGCGGAGTTGAAGGACGCCGCGGCGCGCATCGGCCTGCCGGTCTTCGTCAAGCCGGTGATGTCGTCGTCGGGCAAGGGCCAGTCGATGGTCGAGACGCTGGAGGCGGCGGACGCCGCCTGGGCCTACGCCCAGTCA
This sequence comes from Brevundimonas sp., assembly GCA_024711185.1. Lineage (GTDB taxonomy): Bacteria > Pseudomonadota > Alphaproteobacteria > Caulobacterales > Caulobacteraceae > Brevundimonas. The sequence goes on from JANJTI010000122.1 coordinate 4,173, forward strand.
GGCGGCCGGGTCGAGACGGCGCGGGTCATCGTCGAGGGGCGGATCGACTTCGACTACGAGATCACCCTGCTGACCGTGCGGTCGATGCGGGACGGCGAGGTCGTCACCGACTTCTGCGAGCCGATCGGGCACCGGCAGGAGAAGGGCGACTACGTCGAGAGCTGGCAACCGCAGGCGATGAGCCGGGCGGCGCTGGCCGAGGCGCAGCGGATCGCCGGCGAGGTCACGGCGGCCCTGGGCGGGCTGGGAGTCTTCGGGGTCGAACTGTTCGTCAGGGGCGACGTCGTGTGGTTCTCGGAGGTGTCGCCGCGGCCGCACGACACCGGCCTCGTCACCTTGGCCAGTCAGCGGATGAGCGAGTTCGCCCTGCACGCCCGGGCCATTCTCGGTCTGCCGGTGGACGTCAGTCGGGGCGAGGTGGCGGCCAGCGCGGTGATCTACGGCGGGATGGAAGCCGCGGGCATCGCCTTCGAGGGCGTAGCCGAGGCGCTGGCGGTTCCGACCGCGGACCTCAGGCTGTTCGGCAAGCCGGAGAGCTACGAGCGTCGGCGCATGGGCGTGGCGCTGGCGCGGGGCGACGACGTCGAACAGGCGCGCGCGCGGGCGCGCCAGGCCGCCGGACGGGTCAGGCCGGTCGCCCGCTAGAGCCCCGGCCCCGCGCCGCCCTCGGCGGCGGCGGCCAGTGTCGGGCGGGTCAGGGCCGCGAGCGCCGCAAGCAGGGCCGCGTCCCCCTCGCCGTCCGCGGGGAGGTCGGGCGTCACGCCCCGTTTCTCAAGCCGCACGCCCGCGGCGGTGACGAAGTCGGCGCGGCTGAGCGTCAGCTTGCCGCCGTCGGGCAGACGCGTCTCCTGCGAGATCAGCACCGCCCCCGCCGTCGGCTCGCCGACCACCAGGGCGCGGCGGGCCTCCTGCAGGGCCGCCGGGGTCAGCTCTGCGGCGCTACGGCTGTCGCCGTCGACCAGCACCACCACCTCGTGCGGGGCCGGGCCGTCCAGCGGGCCGCAGCCGCCGGCGGTGCGCATCTCGACGGCGCGGCCGGAGCGGCCGGTGCGCGTCGCCCACGGAAGATCGCGGGGCAGAAAACAGCTGAGGACGGCGTCGGCCTCCATGAGACGGCCGCCGGGGTTGCCGCGCAGATCGACGATCACGTCGGTGTCCGGACGCGTGCGCGCCAGTTCCTCGCCCATCCAGTCGCCGAGCCCCGCCTCGAAGCCCTCGACGCGCAGCACGACCACGCCGGGACGGGAGCGGTCGGCGACGAAGGCGGGTTCCGGCTCGAGGATCTCGGGCGCGAGCTCGAGGGGCCGCGGGGCGCCGGTTTCGTCGGTGAAGGCGAGGTGAACGCTTCGGCCGGCCTCGACATCCTGTTCCGGGCTCCACTGGCCCGGCGCGCCCGTCGCGAGAATCCACCCGGGGCGGACGCCGGCGCGGCCGGCGGGCGCCCCGGGCCGCACCCGCTCCACCCGGTATCGCCCCGACGCCGGATCCACGGCGCGCAGGGAGACGCCGATGGCCGGGCGGCGTTCGCGCAGCGTGTCCTGCCGACGCGCTACGGCCGGCGGGGCGGCGCCGGCGTGGTCGTCGTCGAGCAGATCGAGCATCTCGTTGAGCGCGGCGTAGAGGGCGCGGTCGTCGGCGGCCGCAAGCGCCCTCGGCCGGAAGGTCCGGCGAGCCGCGGTCCAGTCGACGCCGTGGAGACCGGGATCGTAGTACTGGTTCCGGACCTCGTTCCACACGCGATCGAACACCCGACGGTTCATACGGACGCGTTCGCGTCCGGGCGCCGCCGGAGCGCTGGCGGTCGTCGCCGTGGCGGGGGGATCGGAGGCGAACGCGGGCGAAGCCGTCGCCAGGCACAGGCCTGCGACGGCCGCTACGGCCAGATGATCGAGAAGGCGGCGGAACCCCATGGACCGACGTTAGGGCGCCGTCCCCGGCTCCGCCAAATCACGAAGGCGCTGGCGGATCACTCCGCGCCGTCGCGCTCGATGCGACGGGTGATCACCCGGACCTCGCCGTTGCCGCCGCGCTCGCTCTCCTCCAGACAGCCGGAGCGGTCCGCGTCCATCCGGGCGAAGGC
>JANJTI010000014.1 GCA_024711185.1 Brevundimonas sp.
GCAATCCTGCCTGGTGGCTCATCAGCTGGCCGACGGTGATCGCGTCCTTGCCGGCCTGACCAAAGGCCGGCCAGTAGCGCGCCACCGGGGCCTCATAGTCGAGCAGGCCGCGCTCGACGCAGGTGGCGATCAGCAGGGCCATCACCGCCTTGCCGGTCGAGAACACCGGGGTCAGCGTGTCCTCCGCATACGGAACGGTCCGCGCGGCGTCGGCCCAGCCGCCGATCAGGTCGACGACCGTCTCGCCGTCGACGCAGAGGCTGAACCGCGCCGCCTGCTCTTCCAGCCCTTCGGGGGCGTCGACGAAGTTGGCGGCGAAGGCGTCCTTCAGCGCGGAGAACTCGGGCGGGCAGACGCCACGGATTTCGGGGAGGCCGGTCATCGGCTCCTGATATCTCCCCCGGTGCGCCCCGTCGACCGCGGCCGGCGGCTCTTCGGGAACCCGTGCGCCGCCGGCGGGTTGAGCGGCGGCGGCGACCCGCCGCAACCCGTTTCCCTGTTCGCCGCGCCCACGTGTTCCGCTTTCTCAGACTCCACGGACTGTTCCTGCTGATCGTCGCGGAACTGGTCTTCATCGCCGCCTGCATCGGCTGGCTGGCGGCGGCGCCCTTCGTCGGCTGAGGCTAGCGCCGCGCCGCCGCCGAGGCCTGCCGCGCCGCCTCGAACTCGGCGCCCGCGTTCCATTCCGGCCACTCGTCGCTGTCGGCCAGGTCGCGCCCCACGGCGTAGAGCAGGTCGACGTCCACCGCCGCCGCATCCATGGTCCAGTCCGGCGTCCATTCGTCCGACGGCTTGTGGTAGCGGTTCGCCACATAGTCGGCGCTGACGGCGTTGTGTCCCGTGAAGCCGGCGACGCCGAACAGGGCCGGCACCCCCATCTTCGCCAGCGGGAAGTGGTCCGAACGGTAGAAGCCGCCGGCGTGCGGCGCCGGGTCGGGGATCAGCCGCCGTCCGGCCTCGACGGCGCGGCGCTCCAGCCACTGCTCGGTCTCGCTCTTGCCGGGGCCGATGACCACGATCTCCGGCGAAACCTCCGTGCCCGGAAGAAGGCTGTCGATGTTGATGTTGGCCACCGTCGTCTCCAGCGGCCAGACCGGATTGGCGGCGTAGTATTCGGCCCCCAGCAGCCCGGCCTCCTCGGCCGTCCAGGCGGCGAACACCACCGACCGCTCCGGCGGCGCGCCTTCCCTGAACAGCCGCGCCAGCTCCAGCAGGGCGGCTACGCCCGTCGCGTTGTCGACGGCCCCGTTGTAGATGTCGTCGCCCTCCACCGGCGTGGCCCGGCCGTAGGCGTCCCAGTGCGCGCCGTACAGCACCGTCTCGTCGGGCCGCAGGGCCCCCGGCACGCGCGCCAGCACATTGCGGCTCTCGATGTTGGCGTGGGTCTGGCCGAAGTCGATCGACAGCGTCGTCCCCGGCAGCTCCACCGGCCGGAAGTCGGCCGACCGCGCCTGTTCGCGCAGTTCGCCGAGGTCCAGCCCCGCCGCGGCCAGCAGCCGTTCGGCCACGGCCCCCTGGATCCAGCCCTGGGCCGGCGCCCGCTCGGCCGCCCAGTCCTCGCGCACGATGTCGAAGTCCGGCGCGGTCGACGAGCCCTCCAGCACCGACCAGCCGTACCCGGCCCCCTCGTCGTCGTGGATGACCAGCACCCCGGCCGCGCCCTGCTCGGCCGCCTCCTGGAATTTGTAGGTCCAGCGACCGTAGAAGGTCATCGCGCGGCCGTCGAAACGGTCCGCCACCGGATGGCCCTGCGGCGCGTTGAAGTCGGGATCGTTGACGATGACCAGCAGGATCTTGTCCTTCAGGTCCATGCCCTTGAAGTCGTCCCAGTTCCGCTCCGGCGCGTCGACCCCGTAGCCGGCGAAGACCACCGGGGCGTCAGTCACCGTGATCCGCTCGACCGGCCGGTCGCTGGCGACCAGCACCTCCGGGCCGCGCTCCAGCCGCATCTCGCCCCGCGGCGTCTTCGCCACGATGGTGGCCGGGCCGGACTGCTGGGTCCGGCTCAGCTGCGCCGTCTGCGTCCACGCGCCGTCCGGCCCACCCGGCTCCAGCCCCAGGGCGCGGAACTGTTCGACCAGGTATTCGATGGTCTTCTCCTCGCCCGGCGTCGCCACCCCGCGGCCCTCGAATTCGTCCGAGGCCAGCACCCGCGTATGTTCGTTCAGCCGGGCCGGATCGGCGCTCTGGGCGGCGGCCGGCGCGGCGATCAGAAGGGCGGCGGAGGCGAGGAGGGCGAGGCGATAGCGGCGCATGGCGTCTCTCTGCGGTCGGGGAGGGGCGCACCCTGACCCCCTCGCCCGGGAGAGTCGAGCGTCACCGTTCGGCCAGCCAGGCCTTCGCCCCCTCGCCCGCGACCACGCCCGAGGCGAAACAGGCCTGCAGCAGGTAGCCGCCGGTCGGGGCCTCCCAGTCCAGCATCTCCCCGGCCACGAACACGCCCGGCAGCGCCTTCAGCATCAGCCGGTCGTCGACCTGGTCCAGCCTCACCCCGCCGGCCGAGGAGATGGCGCGCGCCAGCCCCTGCGCCCCGGTCAGCTTGAGCCGCACGGCCTTGATCCGCCTGGCCAGTTTCTCGGCGCCGGTCGGAATCTCGCCGGGGATCTCGCGCAGCAGGCCCACGGCCGCCGGCGACAGTCCGCCCGCCTTGCGCAGCCAGTTCGACACGCTGTCCTTGCCGCGCGGCCGCGCGAGCCGCGCCGCCAGCGCCGCCTCGTCGAGATCGGGGCGCAGATCCACCACCAACTCCGCCGCACCGTCCCGCACAATCGCCTCGCGCAGATCCGCCGACAGGGCGTAAATCGCACCGCCCTCCAGCCCGTAGGCGCTTATCATGGCCTCGCCGCGGACCGTTCGCCCCCCCTGTCTGAGCGCTACGTTCTTCAGCGGCTGCCCCGCGAACCGTTCTGCGAACACGGGGCTCCACGCCACGTCGAAGCCCATGTTCGACGGCCGCAGCGGCGCGATCGCCACCCCTGCCGCCGCCAGATCGTCCGTCCACGAACCATCGCTCCCCAGCCGCGGCCAGCTGGCCCCGCCCAAGGCCAGCACCACCGCCTCGGGCCGCTCGACCCGCTCCCCCTCCGGCGTGGCGAACACCCAGCCCCCGTTGCGCCGGCCGACCCAGCGGGAGCGCGTCCGCACCTCCACGCCCAGCTCCGACAGCCGCGCCAGCCAGGCCCGCAGCAGCGGCGAGGCCTTCATCGCCTTCGGGAACACCCGCCCCGAGGAGCCGGTAAAGGTCGCCTGCCCCAGCCCCTCGGCCCAGCCGACCAGATGCGTCGGCGAGAAGCGCGCCAGCCAGCCGGCGACCCGGGGGGCGGCCTCGCCGTAGCGGCCGACGAAGGCCGCCTCCGGCTCCGAATGGGTCAGGTTCAGCCCGCCGCGCCCGGCCATGAGGAACTTGCGCGCCGGCGACGGCATGGCCTCGTGCACGACGACGCACACCCCGGCCTGCGCCAGCCGCTCGGCGGCCGTCAGCCCGGCCGGTCCGGCCCCGATCACATGCACCGTCTTCGCGTCCATGCCGCCCAGATGGACCGGAACGGCTGGCGGCGCCATACGCTGATGCCCCATGAGCGTCGCCTTCACCCGCGAGGAGGATCTCGAGGCCACGGCCGCCGATCTCCCCGACCGCCCGATCTCGCCCCACCCCAATCTGGTCACGCCGGCGGGGCTGGCGGCCCTGGACGGCGCCCTTGCCGAAGCGCGCGCCGCGTACGCCGCCGCCCAGGCCCAAGGCTCCATCGAGGCGGACCGCACGGCCATGGCCCGCGCCACCCGCGACCTGCGCTACTGGTCCGCCCGCCGCGCCTCGGCCCAGCTGGTCGAGACGGCCCCCGACGGCCGCGTCCGCTTCGGCGGCTCCGTGACCATCGAGCGCGAGGACGGCCGGCGCCAGACCTGGCGCATCGTCGGCGAGGACGAGGCCGATCCCGCCGCGGGCTCGGTCACCCACGACCCGCCCCCCCCCCGCGCCCTGCTGGCCACGCGCCTCGGCGACGAGGCCGACGCCGCCGGCCAGGCCGTCGAGATCGTCGCCGTCGACTGACGGCTTTCCCAGCAGAAAGGCGGCCCCATGGCCCGCAAACCCAACTACAGCTTCGAGCGTCAGGAACGCGAACGGGCCGAGGCCCGCAAGGCCGCCGAGAAAGCCGCCGCCAAGGCGGAGAAGCGCGCCGCCGCGCGCGGCGAGCGTCCGGAGCCGCCCGCCGAGGAGGGCTGACTGCCGGATCACGCGGCGATCACGTTCCCGTCCGTCGATTTGACACCGGCGGCCCGGTCCCCCAGGTTCACGGCCCTCCCCTCCCCCAGTCTTCCGCGCGTCCGGGAGACGCGACCGCTCCGGTCGCGCCTTGAGCCATCGCTCGTCGTGCGGAGAACGAAAGGAAACAGTCCATGCGTATCGCCTGCCTCGCCGCCGCCTCCGTGCTCGCCCTCGCCGCCGTCCCGGCTTTCGCCGCTCCGGTCCCCCCCGCCGCCGCCGTCCGGCAGGACGTCACCGACGCCGACCTGGCCCGGTACGCCGCGGCCGAGGAAGGCGTGCGCCCGATCGCCGCCCAGCTGAACGGCGCCGCCCCCACCGCCGAGCAGCAGGCCGCCATGGTCGCCGCCATCGAGGGGGCCGGCCTGACGCTTGACCGCTTCAACGCCATCTCCCAGGCGGTCCAGGCCGGCGACCAGGTTCTCGCTGCCCGCCTCGCGGTCGCCCGCGCGCCTGCCTCCCCCGCAGGCTCGGTCGGCGCCGCCGCGACCGACGCCGAACTCGGCCAGTTCGCCGCCGCCATGGCCGCCGTCCGCCCCATCGCCGAGCAGCTGAACGGCGCCGCCCCCACCGCCGAGCAGCAGGCCGCCATGGCCGAGGCCATCGCCTCGTCGGGCCTGGCGCTGGAGCGCTTCAACGCCATCTCGTCCGCCCTGCCTGCCGACCCGCGCCTGCAGGCGCGCGTCGCCCTCGCCGCCGCCCGCGACGACGGCTGATCCGGACAGGACCGACCCGTCATTGCTGACGCTGCGTCTCCTCCCCGCCCGCGGGGAGGGGCGCCGCCCATATGCCGCACCATGCCGCGGAACCGCTGAGGCCCCCACCGCCTTCCTCCCGCCATGACCCCGATGACCGACGAAGACCGCGCCCTCGACGCCCTCTGGCGCCAGCATTTCGGCGAGCCCCTTCCCATCCTCGGCGCCGCCGCCATCGTCCGCCAGGTCCTCGCCGCCCGCGCCCCCGCCCCGCCGGCCGAGCCCGCCAGGGCCGCCTGATCGGCCGCGCCTCCCGCAGGACAGCCGTCGGACGGCAGGGAGAGCGGTCACTCGCCCTACGGCTGCGCGGAGTTCGATTGGCCGAAGTGAGTGTGAATGGCCGCCACCACGGCGTCCATGGCCTCGAAGACGATGTCCTTCGGCAAGTCGCCTTCCAGTTCGGACATGTAAGTTCGAGCAACCCACATGGCTTCGTATGCCGTCCGAGGATCGGCATTGGCCTCCTGCAAGCGCCAGATCATGACGCTCTTGATGCTCTCTAAAGCTCGAGCGCGATCATGGCCGTCGATCCGGGCGGTCACATTGGCGCCTTGGGCGCCCATGCCGACCCAGACGCCAAGGTTCTGGACCGAGTGGCTGAAGGGCGAGCCATAGGACTGCGCTGCGGACGGAGCCTCGGGGTGCGGAGCAGGAACGGCCGGCGCGGACAATGTCGTCGCCACGGCCAACACGAGCCCGATCAGTTGCATCTCTTCCCCTCCGCTTGGCCACCTCCCTGCAGCCTATCAGGCTTCGCAGGCCTGCCCAGCATGATGTGATGAAAAGGCGGCGCTTTGCGATCGGTCGACAAACGGTGGAGGAGGCCGGGATCCCCCTCGAGGCAGGAGCAGGCGGTGCAGGCAGTCAGACCGCCATCAAGACAAAAGGGCGCCCCGGTTCCCCGGAGCGCCCTTCCTGTTTCC
>JANJTI010000216.1 GCA_024711185.1 Brevundimonas sp.
CGGCGCGTCCCGGGGCGCTGTCGCGGCGCGCGCGGCGCGCCGCTGCCCGGGCGCGACGGCGCAGATCCCTGAAGCAGTGAGCCGCCGCGCGGCGAACGGTGGGGAAACGCTTCATGCCGGACTCCGTCAGCTGAGGGCGAGGGTGTTGATCTGCAGGATGGGCAGGAGGATCGAGAGCACGATCACCGCCACCACCCCGCCCATGAGGACGATGATCGCCGGCTCGAGCAGGCTCAGCATCACGGCGGTGAAGGTGGAGAACTCCCGCTCCAGATAGTCGGCGGCGCGCTCCAGCATGGGCTCCAGCCGGCCGCTACTCTCTCCCGAGGCGGTCATGTGCACGAGGATCGGGGGGAAGACGCCGGCGACGCGCATGGCGGCCGAGAGGCCGCCGCCTTCGCGGACCGCCTCGACCCTTCGCTCCGTGGCCGCCCGCAAGGCCCGGTTGGACACGGTGCGGGCGGTGATCGTCAGACCCTCCAGCACCGGCAGGCCGGCGGCGAGCATGGTCGAGAGCGTCCGCGCCATCTTCGCCCCGTGCAGGTCGCGGGTCAGTCGACCGATCACCGGCAGGCGAAGGATCGCGGCGTCGAACCGGAGCCGGACGGCGGGATTGCGCAGCGCCAGTCCGCCCCCCGCCGCGACGAGGCCCAGCAAGACGGCGCCGAGCCAGCCCCAGGCGCGCAAGAGCTCCGAGACCCCGATCACCACGCGAGTGAGCAGCGGCAGGGTCTGGTTCAGGCTGTCGAACTGGTCGACGACCTTGGGCACGACGAAGGTCATCAGGGCGGCGATGACGCCCAGCGCGACGATCGCCAGCACCGCCGGGTAGACCAGGGCGGTGATCACCTTGCCGCGCACCTGCTGGTCGCGCTCCAGTCCGTCGGCGAGGCGCTCGAGGATAGGACCGAGAGCGCCGGAGGCCTCGCCGGCGGCCACCATGGCGCGATAGAGCGGGGGGAAGGCCCGGCCCTGCAGCCCCATGGCGTCCGACAAGGGGCGCCCCTCCAGCACGCCGCCATGCACCCCCTCCAGCACCCGCCGCACCGCGGGCCGTTCGGCTTGCAGGGCGATCGAGCGCAGCGCCTCCTCGACCGGCGCGACGGACACCAGGGTCGCCAGCTGGCGGGTGGTCAGCGCGAGGGTGCGGGCGTCCAGTCGCGCGCCGCGGGCCGTCGCCGGGCGCGCCGTCGTGGTCGTCTTCGGGTCGCCGCCGGCGGAAATCTCCAGCGGCAGCAGCCGACGCCGAGCCAGCAGGGCGCGGGCGGCGGCCTCGTCCGGGGCGGCGAGCGAGCCCGTCACCGTCCGGCCGCCGGCGTCCGCCGCCACATAGTCGAACACCGCCATCACGCCGCCGCTCCGGCGTCGGCGTACAGATCGCCGCGATCCTCGCCGGCTTCCTGTCGCGTCACCCGCACGGCCTCCGCGACCGAGGTGACGCCGGCCAGAACCAGGGCGCGGGCACGGTCCCCCAACGTCCCGCCGCGCGGGAAGGCGGCGACGGCGATCTCGTCCTCGCCCGCCCCGGCGGCGATCAGCCGACGGATGCGGTCGTCGACGCGCACCGCCTCGTACAGCCCGGTCCGGCCGATGTAGCCGGTCTGGTTGCAGTGAGCGCAACCCTGCGGCCGCCACACGGTCTGCCCCACCTGCAGGCCGGCCAGCCGCGCCGTCGTCGGGTCCGCGGACTCCGCTCGCCTGCACTCACCGCACAGCCGCCGCACCAGCCGCTGGGCCACCACCAGGCGGAGGGTGGAGGCGAGGAGGAAAGGCTCTACGCCCATGTCGCGCAACCGGGTCACGGCGCCGACGGCGTCGTTGGTGTGCACCGTCGACAGGACAAGGTGACCGGTCAGGGATGCCTGTACGGCGATGGCCGCCGTCTCCACGTCCCGGATTTCGCCGACCATGACCACGTCGGGGTCCTGGCGCAGGATGGCGCGCAGCCCGGCCGCGAAGGTCATGCCGACCCGGGCGTTGACCTGGGTCTGGCCGACGCCCTCGATGGCGTATTCGACGGGATCCTCGACGGTCAGGATGTTGCGGGTGGCGTCGTTGAGCAGGGACAGGGCCGCGTAGAGCGAGGTGGTCTTGCCCGAACCCGTCGGACCTGTGACGAGGACGATCCCGTTCGGCTCGCGCAGGGCGGCCCGGAACGCCTCCAGCGCGTCCGGGGCCATGCCGAGCTGGTCCAGCCGCAGGTCGGCCTGGTCCTTGTCGAGGACGCGCAGCACGACGCGTTCGCCGCCGCGCGAGGGCAGGGTCGAGACGCGCATGTCCAGCGATTTGCCGCCCAGCGTCAGCGGGATGCGCCCGTCCTGCGGCAGCCGGCGCTCGGCGATGTCGAGGCGGGCCATGACCTTGATGCGGGAGACGAGCAGGGGCGCGATGCGGGGGTTGAGCGCGTGCGCCTCGCGGAGCACGCCGTCGACACGCATGCGCACGGTCAGCGCCTTCTCGAACGGTTCGAGGTGAATGTCGGAGGCGCCGAGCCGCACGGCTTCGGCGATGACGCCGTTGATCAGGCGAATGACGGGCGCGTCGTCGGCGCTGTCGAGGAGGTCCTCGGCCGCCGGCATGGCGTCGATCAGGCTGTCGAGCCCCGACGGCATGTCGAGACCGTCGTCGGCCGCCGCGCCGACGCTGTCGTCCGCATAGGCGCGCGACAGTTCCCGGTCGAAGGCGGCCTGCGACAGCCTCTCCACCCGCAGCGGCCGGCCCAGCGCCCGGCGCGCCTCGACCAGCGCCAGCGGATCGGCGCCCTCGCGCAGGCCGACCACGGCCCTCTCGCCGGCGTCCAGCAGGACGACGCCGTGGCGCCTGGCGAAGCCGTAGGGAAGGCTGGGATTGACGAGGGTGATCATCGCGCAGCGGCTCCGTCGGCCGGCGGCAGGGGCGCTATGACGATGTCCCCCGGCGCCCCCGCGGGGGCGAGGGCCGCCGGGGGCTGGGCGCGCATGTACTCGCGCAGCATCTCGTCGAGCCCCGGCTCGCGGTCCGGCGCGGTGTTCAGCTGCTGGCGACGCATATAGCCCCAGCGATCGGCGCTCAGCTGCTGCGCGTCGGCCGGGCTGCGGATGATGGTCGGCCGGATGAAAACCATCAGGTTGGTGCGACCGCGCTGCCGGCTGGTGGAGCGGAACAGGCCGCCGATGCCGGGCAGGTCGCCGAGGCCCGGCACCTTGTCGACCGCCAGCCGGTCGTTCTGGTCCAGAAGGCCGCCGGCCACGGCGATGTCGCCGTCGTCGACGACGAGGGTGGTCTCAAGCTCGCGCTTGTTGAGCACCAGATCGGTGGCGGCGCTGGTCAGCACGCCGTTGATGCTCGACACCTCCTGCCGCAGGAACAGGGTGATCGAGCCGCCGGCGTTGATCTGCGGCCGCACCACCAGCTTCACCCCGATGTCCTGCCGCTGGGTGGTGCGGAACGGGTTGGAGTTGCCGTCCAGCAGGGTCTCGCCGGTCGTGATCGGCACCTCCTGGCCGACGAGGATTGTGGCCTCCTCGTTGTCGAGCGTCATCAGGGAGGGCGTCTGCAGCAGGTTCGAGCCGCTGTCCGTCTTCGCCGCGTTGATGATGAAGCCGAACAGGCCGTCGCCGATGCGACCCCCGCCGCCGCCGATGAAGCCGTTGGCCCCGAGCAGGCTGTTGACGGCCAGATTGCGCAGCTGGGTGCGCAGCGGGTCGTCCTCGTCCAGCTGACCCGAGGCTGCGCCGCCGGCGATCGGCAGCAAGGGGGCGGCGCGATCCGAATAGTTGGTCAGGCCGACGGGATTGCCGTCCTCGCCGGCCAGCAGCCACTGCACGCCGAGTTCGCGCACCGCCGTGTCGGACAGCTCCACCACGATCGCCTCGATCAGCACCTGCTGGCGGCGCTGGTCGAGCTGGCGGATGACGTCGGCCAGCATGCGCTGGGTTTCGCCCGAGGCCGAGATGACCAGGGCGTTGGCGCCGGGGAAGCGGGCGATGGTCGCCCGCTGGCCGGGCAGGGGCGGCGCCGAAGCGGCGGAGACCGCAGCCGCCGGCGCGGCGTCCGCCGACGCCCGCGCGGCGGCGGACGGGGCGGCCGGGGTCGGCTGCTGGCCGACGATCTGCTGCAGCACCGGCAGCAGCTGTTCGGCGTCGGCGTGTTCGAGGAACACCACCTTCACGTCGTCGGCGGACTCCGCCCGGCGGTCGAGGTCCTCGATCAGCGGCCGCACCCGCGCCACGGCGGAAGGATCGCCGCGCAGGACCAGCGAATTGGAGCTCTCCACGGGCGTCACGGACACCAGGCCCTGGCCGGGCTGGCCGCCGGGCGGGGCGAGCACGGCCTGCATCACGGCGGCGATCTCGCGCGCGGACGAGTTCTGCAGGGTGACCACCTCGAAGCTGGCCCGGTCGACGTCGATGCGGCCGATCAGCGCCCGGATGCGGGACAGGTTGTCGGCGAAGTCGGCCACCACCACGCTGTTGGCGCCCGGATTGGCCAGCACCTGCCCCTGCGCCCCGACCAGCGGCCGGATCGTCTCGGCGGCCGAGGCGGCGTCGATATGGCGCAGCTGGAAGACCTCGGTGGCGAACCGCTCGGCCCCCACCGAGGCCGGTCCCTGGGCCGCCGTCGCCGCCGGGCTGATCCGGTAGGCCCCGGACGCGGTCGGCGTCACCACCAGGCCGTTGGCGCGCAGGGTGGACAGGAAGACCTCGAACAGCTCGGCGCGGCTGAGCGGCCGCTCGCTGCTGACCGTCACCGTGCCCGTCACCGCCGGATCGACGATGAAGGTGCGCCCGGTCGACCGGGCGACGTCCTGGATGAAGGCGCGGATGTCGGCGCCCTGCACGTTGAGCGTCTGCCCTCCGCTCTGGGCCAGCGCGGGCGTCGACGCGAGCGGGCCCTGAAGGGCGAGGAGGAGCGCCAGCGCGCCGCCGG
>JANJTI010000219.1 GCA_024711185.1 Brevundimonas sp.
TCCCCGCCGACATCCTGCCCACCTTCGTCAGGCGCTGAGATCGGAGGGGCGGGGACGGCGACGTCCCGCACCCCTCGGTTCCCTTACTGCCCCGCTTCAGCCGGAGCCTGGTGGATGATCCGGGTGGTCGGCTTTTCGCTGGCGATGACGATGCAGCCGGCCAGAAGCGGCGCCGTTACCGCGATGACGAGGGCGAGACGAAGCATTGGAAATCCCCTTTCCGGACGATGAGACCGCTTCCGTTCCGAAGCTTGGCCGTTATCTGCCGGTTTCACGCCTGAATGGCACGTGAACAGTTCGACACCCGGACCCCGTCAGGTCCGCGGCATCTGGTAGGGGTTCTCGACGGTCACCCGGGCGCCGGGCGCGAGACCGAGTTCCTGGAAGGACCAGCTCATCTCCACCCCCTCCGGCTGGTGCTGGCCGCACGGGTCCTCCCTGAGGCGTCTGAGGGTGATCACCGCCCCGTCGCGCTCGGTCCGCACCACCGGCGTGAGGTCGGCCTTGCGGGTGCACCCGTTGGAGCTGACCCGGAAAACGGCCTGGTCGTTGGCGATGGCCGCGGCGTGGATCGCCTCCAGCTGCCCCGGCAAGGCCACGGTCTCGACCGGTCGGGCCGGCCGGAAGCGGTCGAGCATGGCGCAACCGGCCAGCGGCGGAGCCGCCGCGAGAGCGATGGCGAGGGCGATGGATGATCTCATCCCGGCCTCCTCCGCCCGGATGTCCTGAACGCCGCGATTTTGCCTCGCTTCGCCCGCGAAGGAAACCGCCGTCGTCCTTGTCCTGACGCAAAAAGGCCCCGGATTTCCCCGGGGCCTCTTCACATTCCGTGTCGTGGCGCTCGGCTTACGACGAGTAGTATTCCACGACCAGGTTGGGCTCCATCTTCACCGGGAACGGCACGTCGGCCAGTTCCGGCACGCGGACGTAGCGGACCGAGAAGCCGCGGTCGCCGATCTCGAGGTAGTCGGGGATGTCGCGCTCCGACGACTGCTGGGCTTCCAGCACCAGCGCCATCGAACGGCTCTTCTCCTTGACCTCGACGACCTGGCCCGGCTTCACCCGGTACGAGGCGATGTCCACCTTCTTGCCGTCGACGGTCACGTGGCCGTGGTTGACGAACTGGCGGGCGGCCCAGGGGGTCGGCACGAACTTGGCGCGGTAGACGATGGCGTCGAGGCGCGATTCCAGCAGGCCGATCAGGTTCTCCGAGCTGTTGCCCTTGCGGCGCGTCGCTTCGGCGTAGATCGCCGCGAACTGCTTCTCGGTGATGTTGGCGTAGTAGCCCTTCAGCTTCTGCTTGGCCTTCAGCTGCAGGCCGAAGTCGGAAACCTTCGACTTGCGACGCTGGCCGTGCTGGCCGGGTCCGTAGGACCGCTTGTTCACCGGGGACTTCGAGCGGCCCCACAGGTTTTCACCCATGGCCCGGTCGAGCTTGTACTTGGCGCTGTGGCGCTTGGACATAAGTCACTCTCTATGTTGATGCGGCCCGGTCTCTCCCGGATTGGAGAGACGATCCCAACGGCGGTCCACGCATCGTCCGTCATGCGACGCGCCCCGGACCGGGGCCCGGGGCGTGAAGGCGGGGCTTATCGCGTCAGCCTCCGTCGGAGTCAAGGCGCGCCCGGTCTTCCGGAACCCAGCTGAAGCCTTCGGCTCCCCGCTCGAAGCGGCCGGCGCCCGGGAACGGGAAGTGGACCCCGTAGATCCGCGTGCCGTCGCGCGCGCCCTGCTCCAGCAGGCCTTCCCGCGTGCGGATCGCCAGGGCGCTGTCGGAATCCCACGCATTGCGCAGGTTCGGCGCCCGCACCGAGACGATCGAACTGTGCAGCGCGTCGCCGACGTACAGCAGGCGCTCGCCGCCGGACACGATCTCGTAGCCCGTGTGCCCCGGCGAATGACCCGGCAGCGCCACGGCCGTGATCGCCGGCGTCAGGGCCGCGCCCGCCGCGAAGGTCTGCACCTTCGGGGCGATCAGCCGGGTCAACTCGCCGAGGCGGGGCTCCTCGCGGATCTCCTCCCACGTGGCCGCGTCCATGCGGATGGTCGCATTGGGAAAGGCGAGCGTCCCGCCGGCCACGAGGCCTCCGATATGGTCGCCGTGGGCATGGGAGATCAGCACATCCGTGACCTGCCCCGGCTCCACCCCCGCCGCGCGCAGCGACGCCGGCAGCCGGTTCTCCGTGCCCATCTCGCCGCCCGCGCCGGTGTCGATCAGCACCGTCCGTTCGCCGTCCTTCACCAGCAGGGGCTGGATCGACAGGTGGATGGTCCCGTCGGTCACGCCCGCCGCGGTCAGCAGGGCGGCGGTCTGCGGCGCCGGCCACGGGCTCATCTCGGCGTTGTCCGCCGGCAGGTCGAGAGCGCCGACCCGCAGCGCCGCGGCCTCCAGCGCGCCGACGCGGAAGGAGTGAACATCCTCCGACGCCGCCAGCACCGCCCCGGTCGCCGCCGCGGCGGCGACCGTGGCGCCCTCCCGAGAGCAGGCGCCCGCCCCCCGGGCGGCGCGCAGCAGACCGGCGGCGGCGAGGCGGGGCTGGGACGTCAAGGCGGGCGCCGGGCAGGTAAGGGCC
>JANJTI010000227.1 GCA_024711185.1 Brevundimonas sp.
TCGCGCGCGCCCTCGCCGCCCTTCGGCGCGAACAGCCGGACCCCGTACCGCGCGCGGGCGCGCCGGATCTGGGCGTCGACGTAGGGATTGTTGGCCGCGCGGTAGGTGATCTGGCACGGCACGCCCGCCGCCAGGATCACGGCAGCCATGGTCTCGAAATTGGCGAGATGGCCGGAGACGAAGACCACCGGCCGGCCGCTGTCGCGGATGGCGTGCAACCGCTCCAGCCCCACGACCTCCAGCCGGCCGCTGGCCATGGTGATCCGGTCCAGCAGCGGCGTCTCGGCGAAGGTCCGCCCGGTCTGCTCCCACGCCGCCAGCGCCAGCGCCTCCCGCTCGGCCTCGGCCATTTCCGGAAAGGCGATGCGCAGGTTGCGCGTCACCGTCCGGTGCGTCCCCGTCTTCGGCCCCAGGTTGCGCAGCAGCCAGCCGCCGAGGTTCGAGGCCCGCTCGACGCCCAGCAGGCGCAACAGGGCGGTCAGTCCGGCGAAGGCGACCGCCTCCAGCCGCCATCTCAGGTCCTGGCCGAGGCCGACCCGACGCTCTCCGTCACCAGGCAATGGTGATCCCGCCGTCGACCACCAGGGTCTGGCCGGTCATGTAGCTGGACGCCGGCGAGGCCAGGTAGACCGCCGCCCCGGCGATCTCGTCCGGCTGGCCGATGCGCTTCAGCGGCGCCGGATCGGTGACCTGCTTCAGCAGCTCCGGGTTCTCCCAGAGGTATCTGGCGAAGTCGGTCTGCACCAGACCCGGGGCGATGCAGTTGACCCGCACGTTCGACGGCCCCCACTCGACGGCGAGGTTGCGGGCCAGCTGCATGTCGGCGGCCTTGGAGACGTTGTAGGCCCCGATCAGGGCGTTGCCGCGCAGGCCGCCGATCGACGAGACGATGATCACCGACCCGTCCTTCCGCTCCAGCATCTGCGGCGCGACCATCTGGATCAGCCAGTGGTTCGAGACCACGTTATTCTGCAGGATCTTGCCGAACTGCTCGTCCGAAATTCCCGCCATCGGGCCGGCATAGGGATTGGTCGCGGCGTTGCAGACCAGGATGTCGATGCGCCCGAAGGCGGCGTTGGTCTCGTCGACCAGCCGCTGCAGATCCTCCTTCGAGGCGATGTTGGCCGGAATGGCGATGGCCCGGCCCTCGCCATGCTTCCCGTTGATCGCCTGCGCGACCTCGTCGCAGGGCCCGGCCTTCCGGGAGGAGATCACCACCTTCGCCCCGTGCTCCGCCAGCCGCTCCGCGATGGCCTTGCCGATGCCCCGCGACGAGCCGGTGATCACCGCGACCTTGCCGGTCAGGTCGAACAATTCCATCGTTAACCTCGATAGTGGTGGGGAAAGCCGGCGAACGGCTAGGCGATTTGTCCTGATACCCCGATACTCGGGCGATTCCATCCGGGAAGGCGGATTCGGCCCTTGCCCATGCGCGCTGTCACCAACGGCTTTCTGTTCTTCGGCTACCTGTTCCTGTCCATGACGGTCGGGACCTTCCTGTGGCGCGCCGGCCTCGGCGCGGGCGCGGGCATGGCCGCCGGCCTCGCCGCCGCCGGCCTGCTCCTCGCCGTCCATGTGCTGGTCGTCGGCCGCGGGCAGCGCGCCGCGCTGAAGAAGGAGATCGACCAGGTCCGCGAGGCCCACCGCCTGCTCGCCGACGCCATGGAGTCCACCCAGGGCGCGCTGACCGAACTGGCCCAGGCCATCGAGACCGGCGCCCTGTCGACCACCGAGCAGCTGTCGGGCGAGGTGCGGATGCTGGAGTCGCTGATCCAGCAGATGAGCGAGTCGATCGACCACCGCCTCGCCCAGCCCGCCGCCGCCAACCCGTTCGAGGCGCGGCACCAGACCCAGTCCAACGCCCTGCTGCAGACCATCCACGAGGCCCTGGCCGAAAACCGCGTCGACCTCTACCTGCAGCCGGTCGTCTCCCTGCCCCAGCGGCGCACCATCTTCTACGAGAGCTTCACCCGCCTGCGCGCCGCCGACGACCGGGTGATGATGCCGGCCGAGTACCTGTCGATCGCGGAGGGGGAAGGCCTGGTCCCCGCCATCGACAACCTGCTGCTGTTCCGCTGCGCCCAGATCGTCCGCCGGCTGGCCCGCCAGGACCGCAAGGTCGGGGTGTTCTGCAACGTCGCCCTGTCCTCGCTCGGGGACGAGACCTTCTTCCCGCAGTTCCTCGACTTCCTGAGCGAGAACCGCGACCTCAACCAGGCCCTGATCTTCGAGCTGGGCCAGGCGGTGTTCGACGCCCGCGGCGCGGTCGAGGCGCGGAACATGGCCAAGCTGGCCGACCTCGGCTTCCGCTTCTCGATCGACAAGGTCCAGACGCTCGACCTCGACTTCGCCGACCTGCAGCGCTCGGACGTCAAGTTCGTCAAGATCGCCGCCGACCTGCTGATCGAGCAGCTGCTGGACCCCGACGCCTCCCCGCCCCTGCCGTCGCTGCGCGACATCCAGGCCGCCGACTTCGCCGCCCTGACCCGCCGCTACGGCATCGAGGTCATCGCGGAGAAGTGCGAGAGCGAGCGCCAGATCGTCGACATCCTCGAACTCGACGTCTCCATGGGTCAGGGCCACCTGTTCGGCGAGCCGCGGGCCATCAAGGAGCAGGTGCTGGCGGAGACCGATCCTCCGGCCGAGTTCCTGCGCTCGACCCTGCGCACCGCCGAGCAGCGTCGCCGCTACCACTGAGGGCTGCGACAGCGCGGGGCGCGCATCCGCCGCCGGCCTGCGCTAGACTGCGGTTCCTGTCCGCACGTGGAGTCCCCATGGCCGTCCCCGCCTCCCGCCGCGCCGTCATGCTCGGCGTCGCCCTGACCGCCCTCGCCGCCCCCGCCGTCGCCGCGCCGGAAAAGCGGATGGTGGTGTACAAGACGCCGACCTGCGGCTGCTGCGGCGGCTGGGTCGCCCACATGCGCCGCGCCGGCTGGACGGTGGAGGAGGTGATCCGCGAGGATCTCGCCCCGATCCGCGCCCGCCACGGCGTGCCGGACCGGCTGGCCTCGTGCCACACCGCCGTCGTCGGTCGCTACGCCGTCGAGGGTCATGTGCCTGCCCCGGACGTCGAGCGCCTGCTGCGCGAGCGCCCCGCCGCCCGCGCCCTCACCGCGCCCGGCATGCCGGCCGGCTCCCCGGGCATGGAAGCCGCCGGCCGCGAGCCCTACCGCACCCTGCTGATCCTCAACG
>JANJTI010000241.1 GCA_024711185.1 Brevundimonas sp.
CCCATGGCCCTGGTGGTGGCGGCGATCTGGTTCGCCATCGCCTACTTCGGCAACCAGGCCATCATCGACTCGATCACGGGGGCCCGGAAGGTTGAGAGGCGGACTGAACCAGAACTCTACAACCTGCTGGAAAACCTCGCCATCTCGCGCGGCCTGCGTACGCCGACGCTGCGCATGATCGAGAGCGACAGCCTCAACGCCTTCGCCACGGGCCTGCACGAGGGCCGCTACAGCGTCACCGTCACCCGCGGCCTGGTGAATGCGCTGACCCGCGACGAGGTGGAGGCGGTGCTGGCCCACGAACTGACCCACGTCATCAACAAGGACGTGCGGACCATGGTCATCGCCTCCATCTTCGCCGGCATCATCAGCGTGCTGGCCGAACTGGTCTTCCGCGCCCTGATCCACACCGGCGGCGGGCGCGGGCGCTCCAAGAACTCCAACGCCGGCCCGCTGATCCTGATCGGCCTCGCCTTCGCGGCCGTCGGCGTCGCCCTGGCCGTGGTCATCCGCATGATGCTGTCGCGCACCCGCGAGTTCGTCGCCGACGCCGGCGCCGTCGAACTCACCAAGAATCCTGACGCCATGATCTCGGCCCTGCGCAAGATCGAGGGCCGTTCCTCGCTGAAGGGCCCTGACGAGGTGCAGCAGATGTTCCTCGACAACCAGCCCGACGGCCGCGGCCTCGAGGGCCTCTTCGCCACCCATCCGCCGATCGGTAAACGTATTGAAGCGCTTGTGAAATTCGGCGGCGGCCGCGATCCGGGCCCGTGGGCCGGGCCGCAGCCGCTCGGCCCCGGAACCTCGGTGCCGGCGGCCGGCTAGGGCAGGGCGCGCCAGCCCAGCCGGGTCAGCTGCTCCATCGGCCGGAAGCCGGCCTTGTAGTCCATCTTCTCCGATCCCCGCACCCAGTAGCCCAGGTAGACGTAGGGCAGCCCCACCGCCTGCGCCTGCCGCACGTGGTCGAGGATGGCGAACCGCCCCGGGCTGCGCTCCCGCTGGTCCGGATCGAAGAAGCTGTAGACCATCGACAGCCCGTCCGAGAGCAGGTCGGTCAGACAGACGCCCACCAGATCGCCGGGCCCGCCATCGGGAGAGGGGAGGCGGTACTCGATCAGATGGGTGCGCACCGCCGTGTCCTCGACCATGGCCACATAGTCCAGCCAGCTCATGCCGCTCATCCCGCCGCCCGGATGGCGCGCCGCCAGATAGCGGCGCAGGAGGTCGAACTGCTCCGTCGTCGCCTCCGCCTCGACCAGATCGCGGCTCAGGTCGTCGTTCTTCGCCAGCACCCGCCGCTGCGATCGGGAGAAGCTGAACGCCCCCGCCGGGATCCGCACCGACACGCAGGCGTCGCAGCTCTCGCAGGCGGGACGATAGGCGATGTTCTGGCTGCGCCGGAAGCCGGCCTGGGTCAGTTCGTCGTTGACGTGCACCCCGTCCGAGAAGGGCAGGTTGGCGAACACCTTCCGCTCCGTCTGCCCCGGCAGATACGGGCAGGGGGCGACCGAGGTCATGTAGAAGCGCAGCTGGCGTTGGGGGACGAAGCGGGTCACGGCCTCACCACGCCAGCCAATTCCGCCCGAAATCCGGCGACTTGCACATATCCGTATGTGGGACCGCTCCGCGCCCCGACGCAAGCCCGACCGCCTCTGGTCGGGCGAGGGGTCACAGGCTGGTGTCCGTGGGCAGCACCGGCGCCTCGCGCAGCAGCACGATGGCGATCCGCCGGTTGCCGGCCAGGGTCGGGTCGTCGGGATACAGCGGGTCGGATCCCGCCTTGCCGGAAACCTGGTAAACCCGGTCCGGATCGACCCCGGCGCCCTGCAGGATCAGCCGCGAGGCGTTGGCCCGATTGGACGACAGGCCCCAGTCGTTCGGCCCGCTGGCGCGGTTGGAACCCGGCGCCGCCGAGGTGTGTCCCGTGATCGAGATGCGGTTCGGCAGCTGGTTGATCACCCGCGAGATGGCCCGGAGCAGCAGCTGGGCGCGCGGGTTGGGCCGCGCCGAATTGGTCTCGAACATCGACCGGCCTTCCTGGTCGACCAGCTGGATGCGCAGTCCCTCCGGCGTCTGGTCGATGATCAGCTGCTTCGAAAGCTCGGCCAGCTCGGGCATCGACTGCATGGCCTGGCGCAGCGATTCGGCCGCCGAGGCGAAGTCCGCCGCCTCGCGCCGCGCGATCTCCTCGCGCAGCTCCGCCTCGCTGGCCGCGGCGAGGTTGGAGCTTTGCCCCGCTTCCGCGGGCGCGTCTTCCGGCGCCTCGGGGGCCAGCTGGGTGATCACCGACATCGAGCCCGACCCCTTGGAGCCGTCGTCCCCCAGCGCGGTTCCGCCCAGGATGCCGCCCGATCCGGACGTCGATTCGGAGACGCTGGCCGGCGCAAAATACTCCGCGATGCCGCGCTTCTGCTCCGGATCCGTCGTGTTGATCAGCCACATCAGCAGGAAGAAGGCCATCATCGCCGTCACGAAGTCGGCGTAGGCGACCTTCCAGGCGCCGCCGTGATGGCCATGCCCCGCGACCTTCTTGACCTTCTTGATGAGGATCGGCCGATCGCTCATGGACATGGGGCGGGGGCTCCGACGGGACTGTCCCGATCCTGGACGGCGAGGCGTTAAGGCGACGTTTCCCATCCACGCCTTGCCCCGGCGGGCCCGGCCGCCTAGGTCGGGCCTGTGACCCTGGAACCGCCGCCCGAGCAGTCGACCGCCGAGACGACCGCCTACCGCCGCGCGCTCGGCGCCTTCGCCACGGGCGTTTGCGTGGTGACCGCCGACAGCGAGCAGGGGCCTCTCGGCCTGACGATCAATTCCTTCACCTCGGTTTCGCTCGAGCCCAGGCTCATTCTGTGGTGCCTCGACGAACGATCCGAACGCTGGCCGGCCTTCGCGGCGGCGGATCGCTTCGCCGTCCATGTGCTCGGCGCGGCCGACCGGGCGAGGGCGGCGCGCTTCGCCCGCGGCGTGGCGTCCCTGTCCGAAGGCGAGTTCGAGCGACGGGAGGAGGGGCCTCCGCATCTTCCCGACGCGCTCGCCCGCTTCGACTGCGCCGCCCACGACCGGATCCAGATGGGCGACCACATGATCATCGTCGGGCGGGTCGAGCGCTTCTCGGCGATGGGCGGCGAGGCGCTGACATACTGGCGCGGGCGCTACGGCAAGCTTGGAGACGGCGGATGAAGATCGGCTTCGCGGGACTCGGGGTGATGGGCGGACCGATGGCGGGCCACCTTGTCGCCGCCGGACATGAGGTGACCGGATTCAACCGTTCGCCAGCCAAGGCGCGAGACTGGGCCGCCGCCGCCGGCGGTCGCTTCGCCGCGACCGTCGCCGAGGCCGCCGCGGGCGCGGACCTGTTCATCCTCTGCGTCGGCAACGACGACGACGTCCGCCAGGTCGTCGCCGAAGCCCTGCCGCATCTCGCGGTCGACGCCGTGGTGCTGGACCACACCACGACCTCGGCCCGTGTGGCGCGGGAGATGGCCGGGACGACGGCGCGCCGCGGCGTCTCTTTCATCGACGCGCCCGTGTCGGGCGGCCAGACCGGAGCCGAGGCGGGCAAGCTCAGCGTCATGGCCGGCGGCGACGGCGAAGCGCTGGCGCGCGTCGAGCCGGTCATGACCGCCTACGCCCGGGCCGTGCAGCACATGGGCCCGGCCGGAGCCGGCCAGCTGACCAAGATGGTCAACCAGATCTGCATCGCCGGCGTCGTCCAGGGCCTGGCGGAAGCCGTGCATTTCGCCCGGTCGGCCGGCCTTGACCCCGACGCGGTCTACGAGGCCGTGTCCAAGGGCGCCGCCCAGTCCTGGCAGATGGACAACCGGTGGAAGACCATGGCGCGCGGCGAGTTCGACTTCGGCTTTGCTGTCGACTGGATGCGCAAGGACCTCGGCCTCGTCCTCGAGGAGGCGCGCGCGAACGGCAGCCATCTGGCGCTGACGGCCCTGGTCGACCAGTTCTACTCGGAAGTCCAGGCCATGGGCGGCTCGCGCTGGGACACCTCCAGCCTCGCGGCGCGCCTGCAAGACCGCGCCGGGCCCCGCTGATCCATCGGCTTCGCTGACGTCGGTCGCCCGGGAGTGGGGAAGCGCCGGCCCCAGGCCAACCCCGCTGTCCCGGCCATCGTCCGATTGCGGATCTTCCGCCGGGAGCCCGCGCGCCTTGACCCGCGTCAAGGCGGAGGCGGCGATCGTCTCTCACATCTACCGGCGCACCCGACGGGAGAACGATGATGAAGTCGCCCTCGTGGAGCCGTCGAAAGCGTCCGCAGGATCTCCTCAAGCTTGGCTGTCCGGTACCGGCCGCACCGCCTCACCCGGAGCGTTTGCCTGCCGAGGGGGGGCCGTGACCCACAGGCCCCCGCAGTCCGCAGGGGAATCCTCGCTCGCCTGGCATGCGCTCACTCCGGACGCGGCGCTGCAGGAGCTCGGCGTCTCGCGCCAGGGGCTGACCGCCTCGGCCGCGGCCGAGAGCCTCCGTCGAGCGGGCCCCAACCGACTGCCCGCCGCCGAGCGCAGATCCTCGCTGCGGCGGTTCCTCGCCCAGTTCCACAACGTCCTGATCTATGTCCTGCTCGCCGCCGCCGGCCTGACGGCCGCTCTCTCGCACTGGGTCGACACGGGGGTGATCCTCGCGGTCGTGGCGGCCAATGCAGTCATCGGTTTCATCCAGGAGGGGCGGGCGGAGCAGGCCTTGGACGCCCTTCGCCAGATGCTCGCGCCGCGGGCTTCGGTTGTGCGCGACGGACAGCGGCGGAGCATCGACAGCGCCGATCTGGCGCCGGGGGACGTCGTCCTGCTGGAGGCGGGCGATCGGGTGCCCGCGGACATCCGTCTGCTTGAGGCGGCGGGCCTGCGTATCGATGAAGCCGTTCTGACCGGGGAGTCGATGCCGGTGGACAAGCAGACGGCCCCTGTGGAGCCGGACGCGCCGATCGGCGACCGGTCCAGCATGGCGTTCAGCGGCGCCCTCGTCTCGGCCGGAGTTGGGACGGGGGTCGTCGTCGCCACCGGCGGGGCCACCGAGTTCGGGCGCATCAGCGGGCTGCTGGCCCGGGTGGAGACCCTCACGACCCCCCTGGTGCGTCAGATGGACGACTTCGCACGCTGGCTGACGCTCCTGATCCTCCTGACCGCGGCGGTCCTGCTGGCCTACGGCTACTTCCTTGGCCATCTGCCGTTTCCCGACCTTTTCATGATCGTCGTCGGGCTGTCGGTGGCCGCCATTCCGGAAGGTCTCCCGGCGGTGCTGACCATAACCCTGGCGATCGGCGTGCAGGCGATGGCGCGGCGCAACGCCGTCATCCGCCGGCTGCCGGCGATCGAGACGCTGGGTTCGGTGTCGGTGATCTGCACGGACAAGACCGGCACCCTCACGCGAAACGAGATGATGGTCGCCACCCTGGCGGCGAGCGGCGGCGTCTACTCGGTGGCGGGGGTCGGCTATGCGCCGGAAGGCGGCCTGTTCCGCGACGGGGCGGAGGTGGATGTCGCCTCGCACCCGGTCCTGCCTGAGTTCGCGCGGGTCTCCACCCTGTGCAATGACGCCGCGCTGAGCCGTCAGGAGGAGGAGTGGACGGTCGAGGGGGATCCCATGGAGGGCGCCCTCCAGGCGCTGGCGCGCAAGATCATCGGGGCAGG
>JANJTI010000024.1 GCA_024711185.1 Brevundimonas sp.
CCAGCGATGGATATTGTGCAGATCGGCGTAGCCGCCGCCGGCGAAGGCGCGCAGCAGATTCAGGGTCGCCGCCGACTGGTGGTAGGCGCGCAGCAGCCGCTGCGGGTCCGGCACGCGCTCGGCGGCCGTGAAGCCCATGCCATTGATGATGTCGCCGCGATAGCTGGGCAGCGTCTCGTCGCCGATCGTCTCCAGCGACGAGGACCGTGGCTTGGCGAACTGCCCGGCGATGCGGCCGACCTTCACCACCGGCTTGCGCCCGGCGAAGGTGAGGACCACCGCCATCTGCAGGATCAGCCGGAAGGTGTCCCGGATGTTGTCGGTCGAGAACTCCTTGAAACTCTCGGCGCAGTCCCCGCCCTGCAGCAGGAAGGCCTCGCCGGCCTCGACCTGGGCGAGCTTGGCGGTCAGACGACGCGCCTCGCCGGCGAACACCAGCGGCGGCATGGCGCGCAGCTCGTCCTCGACGCGCTCCAGCGCCGCCGTGTCCGGATAGTCCGTCGGCATCTGCACGACGGGCCTGCTTCTCCAGCTGTCGGGGGTCCAGCGCGTACTCATCGGCGCAAGATAGGGCGTGGCCGGTCGCGCGACAATGAACGCGATGCCGCGCCGGCTCAGCCCGCCGACATGTTCCCCGGCTGCTGCTTCTCCTTCAGCGTGACCAGTTCCTCGGCCATGGTCGGGTGCACGGCGCAGGTGGCGTCCCACTGGGCCTTGGTCAGCCCGGCCTTCACGGCGATGGCGGCGAGCTGGATCATCTCGGGCGCCTCGGGGCCGACGATGTGGACGCCGACGACCTTCTGGCTCGTCGCGTCGACGACCAGTTTCATCAGCACCCGCTCGTCGGAGCCGGTGAAGGCGTATTTCATCGGCCGGAAGCGGGTGACATAGACGTCGACCTCGCCGGGGCAGGAGTGGCGCGCCTCGCTCTCGGTCAGTCCGACCACGCCGACCGGCGGCTGGCTGAACACGCCGGTGGCGACCGCTTCGTAGTCGAAGGCCGTCGGATTGTTCCGGTAGACCGTCTCGTGGAAGGCCACCGCCTCGCGGATGGCCACCGGCGTCAGGTTCATCCGGTCGGTGACGTCCCCGATCGCCCAGATGTTGTCGGCGGTGGTCTTCGAAAAGCCGTCGACCTTGATCGCCCCCTCTTCATTCAATTCGACCCCGGCTGTCTCAAGCCCGAGGCCCTTGACGTGCGGCGCGCGGCCGGTGGCGAACATCACCACGTCGGTCTCGAGGCTCATGCCGTTCTCGAGATGGTTGACGATCCCGCTCTCCGTCTTCTCCAGGCTCCTGTGCTGGCAACCGAGGATGACCTTGATCCCGCGCTTCTCGATCTCGCCGGCGAGATGGGCGCGAACATCGTCGTCGAAGCCGCGCAGGATGTTGGGGCCGCGGTAGATCAGGGTCGTCTCCACCCCCAGCCCGGCGAAGATGCCCGCGAATTCCACCGCGATGTAGCCGCCGCCGGCGATGAGGATGCGCTTCGGCAGCTCCGGCAGGTGGAAGGCTTCCTCCGAGGTGATGGCGTGCTCGATGCCGGGAAGATCCTCCGGTTTCCACGGTCGGCCGCCGGTAGCGACGAGAATCTTCTCCGCGGAGATGGTCTGGTTCTTGCCGACGATCTCGACCGTGTGGGCGTCCTTCAGCACCGCCCGGCCGTGGATCAGGTCGACCCCGGCCTTCCCGAGATTGGCGGCGTAGATGCCAGAGAGGCGGGCGATCTCGACGTCCTTGGCCTGAAGGAAGGTCGGCCAGTCGAACTTCGCGTTGTCGAACGACCAGCCGTAGCCTTCGGCGATCTCGAGGGCGTGGCTGACCTCGGAGGCCATGACCATGAATTTCTTGGGCACGCAGCCGCGGATCACGCAGGTGCCGCCGACGCGGTGCTCCTCGGCGATAGCGACGCGCTTGCCGCCGAGGGCGGTGAGGCGGGCGGCGCGGACGCCGCCGGAGCCTGCGCCGATGACGAAGAGGTCGTAGTCGTAGTCAGTCACTCCACATCCCACCTTCAATCCGGCCACCGCGCCGCGACGGGGTATGTGGTCGTCCGCGCGGCTCCCGTCCAGACGGAACCGCTTGTCTTCGGCGCGGGAGCCGCCTAGCGTCATCAACCACAGGTATCGGGAGACACGCCATGATCGCTCTTCTGCTGGCTGGAGCCTTGCTCGTCGCTCCTGATCCTTATGTGGTTCCATCGCTCCAGGACGTGGCGTCGCAGCCGGACCCGGCGCGGGATGCGCCCCTGCAGCTTGAGGATGTGACGGTCACCGGCCGCCCTCTCGACCAGATGATCCGCAACTTCGTGGCGGAGGTGGCCGAACCGAACCCGCGGCGCGGACTGGCCCGGTGGAACGGCGACGTATGCGTCGGAGTGGCCAACCTTCGCGGCGAGGCGGCACAGTACATCGCGGACCGCGTCTCGACCGTCGCCGAGGACCTGAACCTGAACCCCGGCGCCCCCGGGTGCACGCCAAACCTCCTGATCGTCGCGACAGTGGACGGCGGCGACATGGCCCGGACTCTCGTCCGCGAGCGGGGTCGGGCTTTCCGGATGGGCGGCGCCGGGATGGATCGTGGCGGATCCGCGCTCGCCGATTTCCAGGAAACGGAGCGTCCCGTCCGCTGGTGGCAGATGAGCCTGCCCGTGGATGCAGATTCCGGCGCTCGTGCGACGCGCATTCCGGGCGAATGCCAGGAGCCATGCTTGAGTTCCACCGACTACGCACCGCAGATTGACGTCTTCGCCGCCTCGCGCCTCAAGACACAGATCGTCGACAACATCATCCGCACCATCGTCATCGTTGACGTCGACGACGTTTCGCATCTGTCGATCCAGCAGCTGGCCGACTACATCGCCCTGGTGTCGCTGGCCCAGATCGACCCGGACGCCGACACCAGCGGCTACGCCTCGATCCTGAACGTGTTCGACGACCCTGCCGTCGCGGAAGGTCTGACCGACTGGGACCTGGCCTACCTGGAAGGGCTGTACCAGTCCGAACGCAGCGACGCGAACCGGCGGGCCAACCGCACCGAGGTCGCCGCCTCGATCCGGCGGGCGCATCAGCGCATCCAGCAGGCGCGGGACGAGACCGCGGAGGACTAGCGCCTCACGGCGTCAGCGCCTCCACCCCCTGCTCCGTGCCGATGATCGCCTCGTCGGCGAGGTCGAGGAACAGGCCGTGCTCGACCACGCCGGTGATCAGCTTGAGATCGTCGGCGAGGCGGGCGGGATCGTGGATGGCTCCGCAGGCGGCGTCATAGATCAGGTTGCCGCCGTCGGTGCGCACCAGGCCGCGCTCCGCCTGGCGCACGCGGGCCGGCATGGCGATGTCGTGGTCGACCAGCACGTCGGCGATACGGTTGGCGGTGGTCTTGTGGCCGAAGGCGACCACCTCGATCGGCAGGGCGAAGCGCCCCAGCGTCTTCACCACCTTGGCGGCGTCGGCGATGACGATGCATCGCGCCGACGCTTCCCAGACGAGCTTCTCGCGCAGAAGGGCCGCGCCGCCGCCCTTGATCAGCGCCAGACCGGGCCCGACCTCGTCGGCGCCGTCGACGGTGAGGTCGATGCGGGGCGTGTCTTCCAGCGTCGACAGGGGCAGTCCGAGTTCGCGCGCCAGTTCGGCGGTCGCCTCGGAGGTGGGGACGCATCGGAGACCGGGCAGGCCGCGGGCGGCCAGGGCCCTCACGAACCAGGCGGCGGTCGAGCCGGTGCCGAGGCCGACGACCATCCCGGCCTCGACGCGTTCCGCCGCCGCCTCGCCGGCGCGGCGCTTCTGCTCGTCGGCGCTCATCCGCCCCTGCCCTTCTGCGCGGCCTTCTTCGCGCGCATGGTCTCCATGAATCGCGCCGCCCAGCCCGCCTTCGCCGTTTGCTGACCCCGCGCCAGCGCCAGGGCTCCCGGCTCCACATCGCGGGTGACGACCGAGCCCGAGCCGACCATGGCCCCGGCCCCGATGCTCACCGGCGCCACCAGCGAACTGTTCGAACCGACGAAGGCCCCCTCACCCACCGTCGTGCGATGTTTGAAGAAGCCGTCGTAATTGCAGAAAATCGTCCCCGCGCCGATGTTCGCCTTCGCCCCCACCTCGCCGTCGCCCAGATAGGCCAGGTGGTTGGCCTTGGCCCCCTCGCCCATGGTCACGTTCTTGACCTCGACGAAGTTGCCCACCTTCACCCCCTCGCCGAGATCGGCGCCGGGGCGCAGACGGGCGTAGGGCCCGACCTCGGCGCCGGCCGCGACCCGGGCGCCCTCGATATGGCTGAAGCTGCGGATGCGTGCGCCCGGCGCGATCTTCGCCCC
This sequence comes from Brevundimonas sp., assembly GCA_024711185.1. GTDB lineage: Bacteria > Pseudomonadota > Alphaproteobacteria > Caulobacterales > Caulobacteraceae > Brevundimonas. The sequence continues at coordinate 4,310 of JANJTI010000024.1, forward strand.
CGGACCGAAGACGACGTAGGGCTCCACCGTCGCGCCTGC
>JANJTI010000273.1 GCA_024711185.1 Brevundimonas sp.
GCGGCGGCCGTTCCAGTCGTCGGCCTTCAGCCGGCCGGCCACGCTGAGCCCGCCCTGCCCCGCCAGCAGCGCCTTGCCGCCCGGCAGATCGGCGCAGCGCCAGGCGATGGCCTTGACCGCCGAACCGTCGGGTCCGGCCAAGCGGCAGCGCACGTGGCCGCCGTTCATGGCTGTCGCCTCGCGCACCGACACGTGCTCCAGCGCGAACATCGGCTCCGGGTTCGCCGGCCCGAACGGGGCCAGCTGCTCGAACTGCTCGAACAGCGGCCGCGTGGCCGCCCGCGGCTCGACCAGGGCGTCGATCTCCACCGCGTCCAGCGCCTCGGCGGCCGGCTGCTCGCCGGCCATCCGCTCGTTGAGGAAGTCCCGCAGCCGGCCGATCGAACCGGTCTTCACCGTCAGCCCCGCGGCCATGGCGTGGCCGCCGCCGGCCAGCAGCACCCCCGCCTCCCACGCCGCCTGCACGGCGCGGCCGAGGTTCATGCCCGGCTGCGACCGCCCCGAACCCTTGCCGACGCCGTTGACCGAATCGACGCCGATCACCACCACGGGCTTGCGCCAGCGCTCGCGCAGCCGCCCGGCCACAATGCCGACCACGCCGGGATGCCAGTCCTCGCCCTCGACCACCACCACGGGCGAACCGTCGGCGTGGGCCCCCGTCGCCTCGACGCGCCGCACCGCCTGGTCGGTCACCTGCCGCTCGACCTCGCGCCGGGCGACGTTCAGGGCGTCCAGCTCCTCGGCCAGCGCCCGCGCCTCGTCCGGGTCGTCGGTCGACAGCAGCCGCGCCCCGAGGTCCGACTTGCCGATCCGTCCGCCGGCGTTGATGCGCGGGCCGAGGATGAAGCCGGCGTGATTGCACTTGGCCGGCCCCGGCTCGCTCCCCGCCGCCGCCAGCAGCGCGCGCAGGCCGGGATTGGCCCAGTCCGACATCACCCGCAGCCCGAGGCTGGTCAGGGCCCGGTTGAAGCCGGTCAGGCCGGTGACGTCGCAGATCGCCCCCATCGCCGCCAGATCGAGCCATCTGCGGATTTCGGGCTGCTCGCGCGCCTCGAACAGGCCCCGACGCCGCGCCTCGCGGTTCAGCGCCGCCAGCAGCACGAACACCACCCCGGCCGCGGCCAGGTTCCCCTGCCCCGAATTGCAGCCCGGCCGGTTCGGATTGACCACGGCGAGGCATTCCGGCGGCTGCTCGCGCATCAGATGGTGGTCGATCACCACCACCTTCAGCCCGATGGCGCAGGCGTGCGCCACCGCCTCGTTGGCGGCCGCGCCGCAATCCACGGTGATGACCAGATCGGCCCCGCGCGCCTTCAGGGTGTCGAACGCCCTGGCGCTCGGCCCGTAGCCCTCGGTCAGCCGGTCGGGCACATAGATCGGCAGCTCGGCGCCCATGGCCCGGAACCAGCGAACCAGCAGGGCGGCGCTCGAGGCCCCGTCGACGTCGTAGTCGGCGAAGACGTGCACCGACGCCCCCGCCTGCACCGCGTCGACGATGGCCTCCGCCGCCGCGTCCATGTCCATGAAGCTGGAAGGATCGGGAAACAGCGCCTTCAGCGTGGGCTCAAGGAAGTCGGCGCCCTGGTCGGCGCGCACGCCGCGGGCGGCCAGCGCCCGGGCCAGGGGCTCGTCCAGACCCAGCGCCTGCATGTGGGCGCGCACCAGCCCCGCCTCCGCCGGCCTCTGCCGCCAGGCGCGGCCGGACAGCGAGCGGGAGACGCCCAGGAAGGCCGGCGGCGTCCCCCCGTCGGCCATCAGACCGGTCGCGTCATGCGGATGCGGCGCACCGTGCGGGTGAAGGAGTCCATCACCAGGGTATGGGTGGTGACGAAGCCGTCGCGGATCAGCACCCCGTCCAGCATCGCCCCCTTGGTCACGCCCGTGGCGGCGAAGACGGCGTCGGTCGAGACCAGCTCGTGCAGGTCGTACTTGCGGTCGAAGTCGGTCACCCCGGTCTTCTCCGCCCGGGCCCGCTCGTCGTCGTTGCGGAAGATCAGCCGGCCCTGGAAGTGGCCGCCCACGCACTTCAGCGCGGCCGCCGCCAGCACGCCCTCCGGCGCCCCGCCCGAGCCGAGGTACAGGTCGATGCCGGTCTCCGGCTCGGCGGTGTGGATCACCCCGGCCACGTCGCCGTCGGTGATCAGCAGCACCCGGGCCCCGACCTCGCGCAGGGCGGCGATCAGCTCGGCGTGGCGCGGCCGGTCCATGACGCAGACGCTGATGTCGCGTGGGTCGACGCCCTTGGCCGAGGCCAGCGCCCGGACGTTGTCCTGCGGGCTCATGTCCAGATCGACGGTCCCCGGCGCAAAGCCCGGCCCGCAGGCGATCTTGTCCATATAGGTGTCGGGCGCGTGCAGCAGGCCGCCCTTGGGGGCCATGGCCAGCACGGCCAGGGCGTTGGCCATGGCCTTGGCCGTGAGCGTGGTGCCTTCCAGCGGATCCAGCGCGATGTCGATCGCCGGCCCCCGACCGGTGCCCACCTTCTCGCCGATGTACAGCATCGGCGCCTCGTCCCGCTCGCCCTCTCCGATGACGATGCGGCCGTCGATGTCCAGCGCGTTCAGGGCCGTGCGCATGGCGTCCACCGCCACCTGGTCGGCGTGCTTTTCGTCGCCGCGGCCGGCCTGGTGCGAGGCGGCGATGGCGGCCAGTTCGGTGACGCGGACGGCGTCGGCGGCGAGCGAGGCGGCGTAGGGGGCCTGATCGGCCATGGGCGGTCTCCTGAAAAGCGATGATTCCCGGATTCTGTCGTCCGGGCGACGGGAAGGATGGGTCAGCGGCGCGGGATCGGCGGCGGCGCGCGCCCGCGCTCGCGGGCCCGGCGGGCGAATTCCTCGATTTCGGCGGCGGTCTCCGCGCTGACGGGATCGACCGGGGTGGCCGCCACCCGCGCCCGCGCCGCTTCGGCGTAGGTCGCCGGGTCGCCCGTGGTCTGCCAGTCGATGCGCGCCGCCGCGGCCGCCAGTTCGCCCGAGGCCCCCTCCAGCGCCTGCACCTGGGCGGCGATCTCCACCGGCGCCGGCAGGGGCTCGGTCCGGCGCGGGAAGTCCGCCCAGCGCGGGTATTCGCGATGCGCCGCGACCAGCGCCTCGACCCGCGCCGCGGCCGGCGAGCTCGGGTCGGTGGCGGGATCGAAGGCGCCGATGCAGCCGGAGAGCGCCACGCCCCCGCCCAGGGCGAGCACGACGGCTGCGAATTTCCGGATCGACGCGTTCATTTCCCGGCCGGTCATATGCCATGATCGGGACTGGCGGAAGGGCGCGCGCCGCCCCTTGCGTCCGAACCTGACGTGTCCCGGAGCTTTATCCATGGCCCGACGCCCGACCGAGACGCCTGCGCCCAACGAAGCGCCGCCGCGCCCGGCCCGCAAGCCCGGCCGTCCGACCTCGGCCAAGCCGCCGCGGCCGCGGG
>JANJTI010000030.1 GCA_024711185.1 Brevundimonas sp.
GCGAGGGGTCGGGTCATGACCGCTCACCTCCCCATTCCATGGGGAGGTGGCTCGGCGCTGCAGGCGCCGAGACGGAGGGGGCGGCGCGGGCGGCGAAAGTCTCAAGCGCCGTCCCCCCGACGCCGGAGTCGCCCCCTCCACCACCCGCGCTGAGTCGCGCGGGTGGTCCCCCTCCCCACTGCGTGGGGAGGTGAGCGTCTACCCTCATCGCATCCTCTTCACGCCGTGGAAGGGATCCGCATCCGCCTCGTCCTCGGAGAAGCCGAAGTGGGCGAAGCCGGCCTTCATCTCCGGCGACAACGGGGCCTCGACGACCAGCTTGCCGCCGCCGGGGTGGTCCAGCTCGATGCGGCGGGCGTGCAGCTGCAGCTTGAGCGGGCCGGAGAGCTCGGCCGATTCCGGGGTGCCGTACTTGGGGTCTCCGAGGATCGGGTGCCCGATGGCGGCCATGTGGGCGCGCAGCTGGTGGGTGCGGCCGGTGAAGGGGCGCAGCGCCATCCAGGCGGCGCGATGCGCGGCGCGGCTGAGCATGACGTAGGCGGTCTCGGCGGGCTCGGCGCCGTGCTCCTTGGGATCCGCCGGGCGCATCATCTCGAAGTCGTTGATGCCGGACTTCTTCAGCGCCAGGTCGATCTGACCGGCCGCCGGCTTGGGGTTTCCGATGACGATGGCCCAGTAGGTCTTCTTCGCCTGCCGCCGGGCGAACGCCCCGGCCAGCCGCTTGGCCGCCTCCGGTCCCTTGCCGAGCAGCAGGACGCCCGAAGTGTCGCGGTCCAGGCGGTGGACCAGGCGCGGCCGCTCCATCCCCTCCCCCCAGGCCGACAGCAGCCGGTCGATGTGCTTCGTGGTCTTGGTGCCGCCCTGCACCGCCAGACCCGCGGGCTTGTTGAGGGCAATGACGAGCTCGTCCTCGTAGAGCACCAGCGATTTCGCATAGGCGGCGTCGCGATCGCTGATCTTCGGCTTGTCAGCCGGATCCCGGACCACCGCATCGGGAATCGGCGGCACCCGCACGGCGGCGCCGGCGGTAAGGCGCGCCTCGGGCTTCACCCGCGCGCCGTCGACGCGAATCTGGCCCGAGCGGGCCATCTTCTGCACCTGCACGTGCGACAGGTGCGGCCAGCGACGTTTGAACCAGCGGTCCAGCCGGATGCCGTCCTCGGCCTCGGCGACGTAGAGGGTCTTCACCTCGCGGGGGGGCGGAGCATCGGTCACAGGGCGGCTCCGAAGGCGCGGCGGGCGATCATCAGCCCGAGGAAGAGGGCGGCGACCGACAGGACCACGGACGCGGCGATGTAGCCCGAGGCGAGCGCGAACTGGCGCCTCTCGATCAACAGCGCCGTCTCCAGCGAGAAGGCCGAAAAGGTGGTGAAGCCGCCAAGCAGGCCGACCGCGGCGAACAGCCGGATCGTCTCGCCATGCGCCCCGCCGCGGAAGGCCAGCCAGCCGGCCAGCAGCCCCATCAGCAGGCCACCGGCGACGTTGGCCGTCAGCGTCGACCACGGCCAGCCGGTCGCCGGCAGCCAACGGCCGACGCCGTAGCGGGCGACCGCGCCCAGCGCCCCTCCGGCGGCCACGATGAGAAGACGTGTCATGATCCGCGGCTTATACCCGCGAATGCGGCAAAGCGAAGGGAGCGCACCATGGTCGACCTGGTCCTCGCCATCCTGCATCACATGCTGGTGTTCGGTCTGGTGGCGATGCTGGCCATCGAGCGGGCGCTGCTGCGGGGCGATACGATCGACGCGGTGCGGCTGGCGCGGCTGGACGCCGGCTTCGGGGCGACGGCGGGGCTGGTGGTCGCGGTCGGCCTCTGCCGCGTAATCTGGGGCGGCAAGGGCTGGGCCTTCTACCTCGAGAACCCGTTCTTCTGGGCCAAGATGGGCAGCTTCCTCGCCCTCGGCCTGCTGTCGATCGCGCCCACCCTGCTGTTCCTGAAGTGGCGCAAGGCGGCGGCGGGCGAGGCTGCCTTCTCGCCGCCCGCCCCGGAGCTGAGGCGCGCGCGGACGTGGCTGGGTCTGGAGGCGCTGCTGCTCATCCCGCTGCTGGCCTCGGCCGCGGCCATGGCCCGCTGGCCGTTCTGACGTCTCCTCCCCGCGCGAAGCGTGGGGAGGGGGGACCATCCGAGCCGGAGGCGAGGATGGTGGAGGGGTTAAGCGGCGCGGCCCTCCCACCCCTCCACCAAACTTCGTGTGGTCCCCCTCCCCATCCGCTGCGCGGACGGGGAGAAGACGGCGATGCCTCGTCTGACCGAAACTTCACTTGCCGGACGGTACGGTTAACGGCGATACCCGAACCGTGGCGCTTCGCGTCCTGAGAGAACGCCGTCGGCCCGGCGGCGCGCTCGCGCCATAGTGACGGGTCACGTTCGAGGGGACCGGCGAGCGCCATGTCGCATGAGGATCATCACCCCGCCCCGCCGCCGGTCGGCGACGGCGGCCACGGCGGCCAGGGCTTCGACGAGCGCCTCGGCGGCGGCCTCGACGCCCATGCCAATCCGCCGCCAGCCGGCGCCGCCGACCTGCACGAGCGCGCGATCCCGACGGCGACCCCGACCCGGCGCAGCGGCCCGCTGCGCAATCCCGAGGGCATCCTCAACCCGATCCAGGACAGCGAGTATTTCTCCGAGGACCCCGAGGCGATCGAGCGGGTCTCGGCGCACATCGACGAGTACTTCAACCAGCCGCTGGACATCTTTCCCTTCTGGGAGAGCGAGGGAAAGCCGGACCGCTTCCACGTCCTGTTCGCGCGCCAGATCGAGGAGCGCTTCCCGGTCGATTCCGACCTGCGGGCCGACATCTACGCTTACGGCCGACGGGTCTTCGACGCCCTGCGCGTGCACGTGCTGGTCAAGCGGCTGAACCAGGCCCTGGCCATGGCGGCGTTCGGGGTGCTGGCGGTGCTGGGTCCGACCTGGTTCAGCCGCTGGACCGGGACCGACACGGCCGGCGCGGGCCTCGCCGCCGGGGCGATGCTGGTCGCCTTCGGCCTGTGGTGGGGCATCCAGCAGATCCTGTTCATCCAGTACCGCTTCCGGCTGGAGAACGACTCCTACCAGCTCTCGCGCGAGATCGTGCAGCGCACCCGGGAGTTGCAGAACCTGTTCACCTCGGGCCGCGCCATGGCCGACCAGGCCGAGACGCGCTACCAGCAGGACGGCAAGGGCTGGGGCCAGCGGGCGCTGTACCTGACCCGGCTGACCATGTGGCTCGGCGCGCGCATGGAGTATCTTGAGAAATACGTCCAGATGGAGCTGTGGCGGGTGCGCCGCGAGCGCTACTGGATGCGCTGGCTGGCCCGCATCCTGACGCCGTTGGTGTTCCTCGCCGGGGCGGTGGCCATCGCGCTGGAGACGGCGCCGCCCGGCCACGACGTCGCCTTCCGCGGCCTGCAGGCGCTGGCGATCGTGCTGTCGGCCGTCGTCGGCCTGATGTCCTACTTCCGCTGGCAGACGCCGACCTCGGCGGTGCAGGACAAGCTCGGGGTCGAGAACTGGGTGCGCTACGCCTCGCTGGACGTCGACAACTCCGTCGCCGACCAGGTGCGGCGCGACAAGGAACGGCTGGTCGAATACCGGGCGCTGACGCGCGGGGGGCGGTAGGGATCAGGCGCCATGTTCCAGGGCCGCGAACTGGGCGCCTGGGCAAGCCGTGTCGCCCAGTTTCCCGGAACCTGGAACCCGGGACCTAGAACCTCGCCCCGATGCTGTCCCGCACCCCGGCCGCGTCGTAGGCGTTGGGCCGGTCCGGCCGCGGGCCGTCGCCCATGATCACCTCCAGAGTGGTCGAGGTCGGGGACGGACCGCTGAAGTTGAGGCCCACGCCTACCCCGACCCCGGAACTGGAGTAGCGGCCGTACGGACTCGAATAGCGGCCCGAGCCGTAGCCGACGCCGACGCTGGGACGAAGACCGCCGGCGCTGTCCGGCCGGCCGTCGGTCCATCGCTGGGTCACCTCGAACCAGTCGTAGCCCTGGGCCAGGGTCAGCTCGGCGGCCCGCAGCAGGGCGAGGTCGGCCACGGGGCCGGGGGCGCCCACGCCATAGTAGGTCACCCTGAAGCGGTTCGATTCGATGCGCTGCTCTGTATAGCCCTGCCCGCCCGCCGACTGCTGAGGTCCATACGGGGCGAGGCTGGCGCAGGCCGACAGGGCCAGGCCGGCGGCGGCGATGAGAGGCAGGGTCAGGCGTTTCATGACGGACTCCGGGGCTTTGGGGGAAAAGCGTGGCGGAGCTTTCCGGGGTCCCCCTCCACCGCCCTCCGGGCGGTCCCCCTCCCCCTGCGGGGGAGGAATGGCGGGTACGGCTGC
>JANJTI010000349.1 GCA_024711185.1 Brevundimonas sp.
GTCGCCGTTCATGGGCTTGGCCATGAAGGTCGCCGACTTGCCATAGGCCGCGGCGACGTTGTGCACGACGTATTTATAGAGCTGCAGCCGGTCGGCCATGGTCAGCAGGTCACTGAATTTCAGGCCCAGTTCGTGCTGGGCCGGGGCGACCTCGTGGTGGTGCTTCTCGGGGTCGAGGCCGAGATCCTTCATCACCGACAGCATCTCGCCGCGCAGATCCTGGCCGGAGTCCACGGGATTGACGGGGAAGTAGCCGCCCTTGGGTCCCGGGCGGTGCCCCATATTGCCTTCGGAGTACTCGGCGCCGGTGTTGGCCGGCAGTTCAATGGAGTCGAAGGCGTAGCCGGTATCGTGCGCCTGGGTGGACCAGCGCACGTCGTCGAAGACGAAGAACTCGGCCTCGGGCCCGAAGAAGACCTGGTCGCCGACGCCGGAGGACTGGACGTAGGCCAGGGCCTTCTTGGCCATGGAGCGGCCGTCGCGGTTGTAGGGCTCGCCGGTGTCCGGGTTCAGCACGTCGCAGAACAGGAACATGGTGGTCTGCTGGTAGAACGGATCGATCCAGGCGCTCTTCAGGTCGGGCTTGAGCAGCATGTCGGACTCGTTGATCGCCTTCCAGCCGGCGATCGAGGACCCGTCGAACATGGTGCCCTCCTCAAGGAACTCCTCGTCGACCAGATCGACGTCGAAGGTGACGTGCTGCATCCGTCCCTTGGTGTCGGTGAAGCGGAGATCGACGTAGCGAACGTCCTTCTCCTTGATGTCCTACAGTATCTTGCCGGCGTCGCTCATTTCTCGAGGTCCGTTTCTTGGGGAGGAAGTGAAACGGCCGCCCCGAGGGGCGGCCGGTGGTCTTGGCGGTCAGACGGCCTGGGCCCCCGTCTCGCCGGTACGAATGCGGATGACGTCGAGGACGTCGGATACGAAGATCTTGCCGTCGCCGATCTTCCCGGTGCGGGCGGCGCTCTGGATGGCCTCGACTACGGCGGGCGCCAGGTCGTCGGGCACCACCACCTCGATCTTGATCTTGGGCAGGAAGTCGATGACGTACTCGGCGCCGCGATAGAGTTCCGAGTGGCCCTTCTGCCGCCCGTAGCCGCGCGCCTCCAGCACCGTCATGCCCTGCACGCCGACGTCCTGCAACGCGTCCTTCACTTCATCCAGCTTGAACGGCTTGATGACGGCTTCAATCTTTTTCATCGGCGATCCCGGCGGGCAAACGTGCCGCGCGCTCGGGCGGGAAATGGACATTGCATTGCACAATAAGGCAAGTCCTTTTCACCGGAGTCGACATCCGTGAACAGAGGACAGGCCGCATGATCGCCCCAGCTCCCGCCGACTGGCGCCGCGCCCTGCCGTGGCCCGCCGCGGACATCCACAAGCACATGCGGGGCCGGCTGGGCGTCGTCTCCGGGCGGGCGACGCAGACCGGGGCCGCGCGGCTCGCCGCCCGGGCGGGGCTTCGCATCGGCGCCGGGCTGGTTCGCATTCTGTGTCCGCCGGACGCCGCAGGGGTGATCGCGTCCGCTGTCGAGGCGGTGATGCTGGCGCCGTTCGGCTCGTCGGAGGCGTTGTTCGAGGCCGCCGAGGCCATGGACGCGATGGTCATCGGACCGGCGGCGGGGGTGAACGAGACCACCCAGGCCAATCTCCGCGCCCTCGCCGAGACCGGAGCCGTGCTGGTCGTCGACGCCGACGGCCTGACGGCGTTCGAGCACCGTCCTTCCGACCTCTTCGAACTGCTGGATCGCGACGACGTGCTGACGCCGCACGCGGGCGAGTTCGCCCGGCTGTTCCCCGATCTGGCGGGCGTGGAGCGCGACGCCGCGGCCCGAGAGGCGGCGGCCCGATCCGGCGCGGTGGTGGTGCTCAAGGGACCGGCCACGGTGATCGCCGCGCCGGACGGTCGCCTGGCTGTCAACGACAACGGAACGCCGTGGCTCGCGACGGCGGGAACCGGCGACGTGCTGGCCGGGATGATCGGCGGGCTCGTGGCCCAACGCATGGACAGCTTCGAGGCGGCGCAGGCGGCAGCGTGGATCCACGCCGAAGCGGCGCGGGGATTCGGCCCCGGGCTCATCGCCGAGGATCTGCCCGACCGGCTGCCGGCGGTGCTGGCCGACCTGTACGCCGCGCGCGCCTGAGCCGGCGCGGTTCAATTCGCGGCCGAAGCAGCCTAACAGGGCGCCATGCTGATCGTCCTGTCCCCGGCCAAGCGGCTGGACTTCACCGAAGCCCGATCCGAGACGCCCGCCAGCGAGCGGCGCTTCGTCGGGGACACCGAATCGCTGGTGCGAACAGCGCGGCGTCAGACCCAGGCGGAGCTGCGCCGGCTGATGTCGCTGTCGAGCGATCTGGCCAAGCTGAACCAGGAGCGGTTCCGGGCGCTGGACGCCGCAGCGCTCGACAAGGGCGTGCAGGCGGCCTTCGCCTTCGCGGGGGACGTGTACCAGGGGCTGGACGCCCGCTCGATGGACGCAGGGACCCTCGGCTGGGCCCAGGGCCACCTCCGCATCCTGTCGGGCCTCTACGGCCTGCTGCGGCCGCTGGACCGGATCCAGCCCTATCGGCTGGAGATGGGCACGCGGCTGAAGACCCGGCGCGGCGCCAGCCTCTACGACTTCTGGGGCGACCGCATCTCGAAACAGCTCAACGCGGACGCCGAAGGCCATGCCGACCCCACGCTGGTGAACCTGGCCAGCCAGGAATATTTCGGCGCCGTCGACGCCCGGGCGCTGAAGCTGCCGGTGGTCACCTGCCATTTCCGCGAGGCGCGCAATGGCGAGAGCCGCGTGATCTCCTTCTTCGCCAAGCGGGCCCGGGGCGCCATGGCGCGTTTCGCCGCCGACGAGCAGATCGAGCGGGCCGTCGATCTTAAGGCCTTCGACCGGGACGGCTACCGCTTCGACAAGGCTTCCTCCAGCGAGACGGACTGGATATTCATCAGGTCAGGAAATTCCTGAAGCCGGTCGCCTTCGCAATCGCGAACGGCTAGGCTGGCCCGACAAGTCAGACGGACGAGACTTTCATGTTCCAGTGGCCCAGGCGTGGCGACGGCTCCCAGACGGAAGACGCCCCCTTCCGCGACATCGGCGACCTCAAAGGCCAGGTGGCGGTGATCTCGGGCTCGACCTCGGGCATCGGCCTGGCGATGGCGCGCGCCATCGCCTCGCGCGGCGGCGACGTGGTCCTGAACGGGCTGGGCGACCCCTCGGAGATCGAGCGCACCCGGGCGGAGATGGAGGCGAGCTGCGGGGTGCGGGTGCGCTACCACGCCGCCGACATGACCCGTGGCGACGAGGTGGCCGACATGGTCGCTTTCGCCCGGCACCAGCTCGGCCGGCTCGACATCCTGATCAACAACGCCGGCGTCCAGCATGTCGAGGCGGTGGAGAAATTCCCGGCGGACAAGTGGGAGCAGATCATCGCCGTCAACCTGTCGTCGACCTTCTACGCGACCCGGGCGGCGATCCCGATCATGAAGGCGCAGGGGCGCGGGCGGATCGTCAACGTAGCCTCGGCCCACGGCCTCGTCGCCAGCCCGTTCAAGTCGGCCTACGTCGCGGCCAAGCACGGGGTGATCGGCTTCACCAAGACGGTGGCGCTGGAGGTGGCCCAGGACGGCATCACCTGCAACGCCCTCTGCCCCGGCTTCGTCGAGACGCCGATCGTCGAGAAGCAGATCGCCGACCAGGCGCGCACGCGCGGCATGTCGAAGGAACAGGTGCTGAAGGACGTCATCCTCGGCTCCCAGCCGACCAAGCGGTTCGTGACCACCGACGAGCTGGTCGGGATGATGCTGTATCTGGTGTCGGACCTCGGCGCCTCGGCCAACGGCGCGAGCTTCTCGATCGACGGCGGCTGGACGGCGCAGTAGCCCCTAGCCCACGAACCCCGCCGCCCGCTTCAGTCGGTCGTTGATGGCCTCGCCAAGCCCCTGCGCGGGGACGGGGGAGACGGCGATGCCCGCCGGTTTCTCCCGGTCGGCTTCCCTCAAGCGTCGGAACAGGTTGGCCGCGGCCTCGCGCAGGTCGCCGGTCGGGCTGAGGCTCCAGCGAGGGTCGCCGACGCCGCGGCCGAAGCCGAGGAGTATCTCTCCCGGACGGGCCGCCTCGGCATCGATGCGCACCGGCGCGTCGGGGGCGTAGTGCAGGGCTGTGCGGCCGGGGGAGCGATGGCCCTCCCCGCTCTCGTCGAGCGGCCCGACGATCGCCTCGATCTCGTCCCGGGTGATCGACCCGGGCCGCAGCAGGGAGACCCGGCCGTCCAGCACCGAAACCACGGTCGACTCCACGCCCACGGCGCAGGGCCCGCCATCGACGGCGTCGGCGGCGGCGGGGCCGGTCTCGTCGACCGCGTCGGCGAAGGTCGTCGGGCTGGGGCGGCCGGAGCGATTGGCGGAAGGGGCCACGACGGGCTTCCCGAAGGCGGCGATGACGGCGCGGGCGCGGGCATGGCCCGGCACGCGGACGGCGACGCTGTCCAGCCCGGCTCGGGCCAGGTCGCAGACCGCGGCGCGATCGCGAACGGGCGCCACGATGGTCAGGGGTCCGGGCCAGAAGGCCTCGGCCAGGGCACGGGCGCGGGCGTCGAACACGGCCACGGCTTCAGCCCGGGCGGCGTCGGCGACATGGGCGATCAGCGGGTTGAAGCGCGGCCGGCCCTTGGCCTCGAAGATGGCCGCGACCGCCTGCGCGTTGGAGGCGTCGGCGGCGAGGCCATACACCGTTTCGGTGGGCAGGATGACCAGCCCGCCGCGCGCCAGCGCCTCGACGGCCTGGGCGTCGGTCGCGCCTCGCTGGTTGTCGCCGCCGGGCATGGCCGCTCCTTGTTCCGAGGCGCGCGTGATGCGCCCGGCATCGGATAGAGGCAAGCCTTGTCGGGGGCTATGGCCGCCGCGGGATCACGGGGATCATCCGGTGCAGGACGTTGTCGCGATCGACGAAGTGGTGCTTCAGCGCGCCGAGCACGTGCAGGATCACGAGGGCTATCAGCAGCTTCCCGGCGAGTTCATGCAGATCCATGAGCGCGCCCGCGGTCTCTCGCCCGCCGCCGATCGGGAGCAGCGGCCACTGGAACAGACCGAACCAGAGAATCTCGCGACCCGCCGCCGAGGAGGCCGCCCAGCCGACCAGCGGCATGGCCAGCAGCAGCACGTAGAAAAGCACGTGGGTGCCGCGCGCAGCCACCTTCTGCCAGCGCGGCGTTTCCGCAGGCAGCGGAATGGCGGGGTTGGCGATCCGCCATCCCAGCCGCGCAAGCGTCAGCACCAGTATGGTCAGCCCGACCGACTTGTGCAGATCGATGAAGGTGCGGACGCCGGAGTCCTCGTTGGCCTCATGGGCCCAGACCAGGGCGATCTGGGCGATCACCAGGGCGGCCGTCAGCCAGTGCAGCGCCAGCGAGACGGTGGAGTAGCGGTTGCGCGGTTCAGCCATGGGTCCCTCCTCCAAGGATGCGGCAGCGTGCCCCACTCGGCCGCCTGCGCCAAGCCGCCGCTTGCGTGACCCGGCGGCAAGGCGGCATGGAAGGGCGTTCACGACAGTCGAGCCGAACGATGACCTACCGCGCGCCCGTACGCGATCTCGCCTTCACCCTGCAGGCCGTGGCCGGCATCGACCGGGTGGCGGCGACCGGGGCCTTTCCGGACTACGACGCCGAACTGATGGGCGCGGTGCTCGAGGCGGCAGGGCAGTTCTCGGAGGAGGTGCTGGCCCCGCTGAACCGCATCGGCGACCAGCAGGGAGCGACCTGCGTCGACGGCCAGGTGACCGCCGCCCCCGGCTTCGCCGAGGCCTACCGTCAGTTCGCGGCCGGCGGCTGGACCGGCCTGTCCGCTCCGGCCCATGCCGGCGGCCAGCAGTTGCCCAAGGCGCTGGAGCTGGCGGCCTACGAAACCGTGCATGCGGCGAACATGGCCTTCGGCCTGTGTCCCATGCTGTCGCTCGCCGCCATCGAGGCGCTGGAAGCGTTCGGCAGCGAGGCGCAGAAGGCGACGTATCTTACCCGGCTCGTGTCAGGCGAATGGACCGGGGCCATGGTGCTGACCGAGCCGCACGCGGGGTCGGATCTCGGCGCCCTGACGGCGACGGCGGTCCCGAACGGCGACGGGACCTATCGCCTGACCGGGCAGAAGATCTTCATCACCTGGGGCGATCACGACGCCACCGACAACCTCGTCCACATGGTGCTGGCCCGCCTGCCCGACGCGCCGGCGGGCCCCAAGGGCATCAGCCTGTTCCTCGCCTCGAAGCGACTGGTGAACGCCGACGGGACACTGGGCGAACGCAACGCCTTTCGCCCGGTCGGGGTCGAGCACAAGCTGGGCATC
>JANJTI010000368.1 GCA_024711185.1 Brevundimonas sp.
GATGCCAGGCGTCCGAACCGATAAGCGGCACCACAGTGGTCGCCTCGGCGAACACCATCTCCTCGTAGGTGGTAGAGACCTTGCCCCACGAAGCGGCTTCCTTGAGCGACGAGGACGAGCAGGCGCCGTCGCGAACGTCGGCGACCGTGATCTGGACCGCGTACTTGTGCATGTCCGCCTCGACGCCGAGGATCTCGGCGCAGACGACGGTGTCCTGGGCGAAGTTCTTGGGCACCCCGCCGCCGACCATGAACAGGCCGGTGGTGCCCGCCGCGATCTTGATGTCCGTCAGTTCGCGGAAGTCGGCGATGGCGTCCAGCATCATGTAGGGCTGGCCGGCGGCGGCCCGCTCCTTCTGGTGCTTGACCAGACCGAAACCGGCCGAGCTGTCGACGAAAGCCGGGCAGAAGATCGGCACGCCCATCTCATAGGCGGTCTGGATCAGGCTGCCTTCCTTCTTCGCGTTCCCTTCGGACAGCCACTTGCCCATCTCCCAGATGAACTCACGGCTGGAATAGCCGCGCGGCTCCAGCCGGTTGGCGATCTCCAGGATGGTGTGGTCGCAGGCCTGGAGCTCTTCCTCGTCGATGTAGGTGTCGTAGATGCGGTCAATGTAGTTGTCGCGCAGCACATTGTCGTCGACCGGGCCGGCGGCCTGGTAGTGCTTGAAGCCCAGCGCCTCGAAGAAATCCATGTCGACGATCGAGGCGCCGGTGGCGACCACGGCGTCGATCATGCCGAACTTCACCATGTCCCGGTAGACGTGCATGCAGCCGCCGGCCGAGGTCGAGCCGGCCAGGATCAGCCACGGCGAGCAATCCTTGTCCTCGATGGCCATGTTGAAGATGTCGGCGGCCCGGGCCGTGTCGCGGCTCGAGAACGACATCTTGCGCATGCTGTCGATGATCGGACGGGCGTCGAAGCTGGTGATGTCGACGTGCTCGACGACGTTCGAGAGCAGCTCGGCCTTCATGTTGGACTGAACGGGAGCGTTCATCGGTTTGGTTTCCCTTACTGGTGAGCGCCCGTCGAAAGGAAAGGCAGCGGCCCGGACGGAGCGACGGGCCGCTGCTGGGTTCTAACGCCTCAGCGCCGGATTAGCGCCGCGACTTCTTGCGCTGGCCGGCCTTGCCCTTGGGGCGGCTCAGGCGAACCACCTTGCGGGCCTGCTCCTCGGCCGAGGTTCGGACCGTGGGGATCGAGCGCGGGGCCAGGCCGTAGAGCGAAGCCATCGGGGCGTCCTCGACCGCGGCGATGTCGTGCTCGCCGTAGCCGTTGAAACCCGTGGTCATGGCGACGCCGTAGGCGCCCAGCATGCCGATCTCGATGAAGTCGCCTTCCTGCACGTCGGACGGCAGCCAGAACGGGCCCGGCATGTGGTCGATCGAATCGCAGGTCGGGCCGTAGAAGCGGAAGGGCTTCAGCTCGGCCGAACGCTCGCCGTCCCGGACCAGCTTGGTCGGGAAGGGCCAGCGCGAGTGCGTGGCGTCGAACAGCGAACCGTACGAGCCGTCGTTCAGGTACAGGGCGTCGCCCTTGCGCAGGTCGACCCGGCACAGCACCGACGAGGACTCCGCCACCAGCGCGCGGCCGGGCTCGCACCACAGCTCGGTGGTGTGGGTGACCGGCATCTCCGCGAAGCCGCGGTGGATGGCGTCGGCGTATTCCTGCAGGTCCGGCGGGACCATGCCCGGGTAGACCGAGGGGAAGCCGCCGCCGACGTCGACGATATCGACGATGACCCCTGCGCGCGCGATGGCGCGGCCGACCTGGGCCATGGCGGCCTCATAGGCCGACGGCCGCATGCACTGCGAACCGACGTGGAACGACACGCCCATCAGCCCGTCCTTGACCGCCTGGCGGGTGGCCAGCAGCAGGGCGGGGGCCTGGTCCGGCGAAACGCCGAACTTGCCCGACAGGGAATAGGCCGCGCCGTCCGCCGACACGCCCATGCGCACGACCAGGTTCAGGTCGGCCGCGCCGCCGGTGGCGTCGAGGATCTTGGTCAGCTCGTCGTGGCTGTCGAGCGAGAAGGTGCGGACGCCATGATCGAAGTAGGCGCGGGTGATGGCGCCGCGGCTCTTCACCGGGTGCATGAAGGCCAGGCGCGCGTCGGCGCTGACCGAACGCACCAGTTCGATCTCGGCGAGAGAGGCGACGTCGAAGGCGGTGACGCCCGCTTCCACGAGGGTCTCGATGACCCAACGCGACGGGTTGGCCTTCACCGCATAGAAGACGTCGGCCTTCAGATTATCCTGGAACCAGCGCGCCGCTACGGAAACCGAGCGCGGCCGCACAAGGGCGACGGGACGCTCCGGGGACCGCTCACGGACCAGGTCCAGGGGAAGCTGGTACGTGCGCAATTCACGTAACCCCCTGATTGTTGTTAACCCAGACCGGCGTTAGCGGCGCAGCGATACAGACCTACGGGGTCCGCCGGAGCGCGCGATATGGGGGCAACGGCCTGTCATGTAAAGCGGTAATTTCGTGACGTAGCCGTAACTTGAACGGGGTTCGGCGGCGCGTATCGTCCCTGCGACCGCTGTTGGGGGACACGTTCATGCGCCGCATCGCCTTCGCCGCCGCCCTCGCCCTGGCCCTTGCGGCCGGCGCGCCTGCCGCCGCCCAGGTTTCACCGTCCGAGCTGGCTCGCAGCGTCGACATCCCGTTCGAGGCGTTCACCCTCGACAATGGCCTGCGCGTGGTGGTGCACACCGACCGGAAGGCGCCCGTCGTGGCGCTGCACGCCTGGTACAACGTCGGCTCCAAGGACGAGCCGGAGGGCCAGACGGGCTTCGCCCATCTGTTCGAGCACATCGGCCTGTTCAATCCGACCGAGAACCTGCCGGGCGGGCTGATGGAGCCGCTGCGCGCCATGGGCGCGACCGACTGGAACGGCACCACCTGGTTCGACCGCACCAACTTCTTCCAGACCGTGCCGACCTCGGCCCTGGAACAGGCGCTCTACATGGAGAGCGACCGCATGGGCCACCTGCTCGGCGCGTTGAACCAGGAGCGGCTCGATAACCAGCGGGGGGTGGTCCAGAACGAAAAGCGGCAGGGCGACAACCAGCCCTACGGACTGGTCCAGTACACGCGGCTGGAGGCCCTGTTCCCGGAAGGACATCCGTACCGCCACTCGACCATCGGCTCGATGGCTGACCTCGACGCGGCGACCCTCGAGGACCTGCGCCGGTGGCACCGCGACAACTACGGGCCCAACAACGCCGTGCTGGTGCTGGCCGGCGACATCGACGCGGCCGAGGCGCGGCGGCTGGTCCAGAAGTACTTCGGCCATATTCCGCGCGGCGCGATCAACACGCCGGCGGAGGCGGACATTCCGACCCTGCCGGCCCGCGTCGATCGTCAGCTGCACGACCGGGTGTCGAACACCCGCCTGTACCGCAGCTGGGCCGTGCCCGGCCTGCTGTCCGACGAGGCGGCCGATCTGGACGTGGCGGCCACGGTGTTGGGGGGCCTCGCCAGCTCGCGGCTCGACAACGAACTGGTGCGCGGCGAGCAGTCTGCGGTGTCGGTGACCAGCTACTACCAGCCGTTCCCCCGGCTCGGCATGTTCGAGGTGATGGTCGAGGTGAAGCCGGGCCAGGACGCGGACGCGGTGTCGGCACGGCTCGACGAACTGATGGCGGACTTCATCGCGGCGGGCCCGACCGCCGACGAGGTCGCTCGCGTCGGCGCCACCCGCATGTCCCAGCGCATCCAGGCGCTGGAGCCGACCGGCGGCTTCGGCGGCAAGGCCGTGGTGCTGGCCGAGGGCCAGCTCTACGCCGACGATCCGGGGTTCTACCGTCGACAGCTGGCCGCTCTCGGGGCCGTGACGCCGGACAGCGTCCGCGCGACGATGCAGCGCTGGCTGACCCGTCCGGTGGTGGCCATCCGCGTCGATCCGGGCGAGCGCGAGCCCTACGCCGAAGCCGCCGCCGCCCGTCCCGCGCCAGCCCCGGTGGAGCCGCTGGCGATCACGCCCCGCGGACCGATGCCGGAGGTCGGCCCGATGAAGGCGCTCGATTTCCCGGACGTCGAGCGGGCGCGCCTGTCGAACGGAATGGAAGTGGTCTACGCCCGCTCGTCCACCGTGCCGGTGACGCGTGTGGTGGTCGAATTCGACGCCGGCGTGGCGGCGGATCCGATCGACGCGCCCGGAACCCAGCGTCTGATGCTCGACCTGCTGACCGAAGGCACCACCAGCCGCAACGTCATCGAGCTGGCCGAGCAGCAGGAGAGGCTCGGCGCCTCGATCGACGCCTTCGCGACCGTGGACCGGACGGCGGTCGCTCTCGGCGCCGTCAGCGCCAATCTGGCCCCGTCGCTCGATCTGCTGGCGGACGTGATCCGCAACCCGGCGTTCGCGGCGGCCGATCTGGAGCGACGCCGCGCCCAGCAACTCTCCGCCATCGCCCAGGAGCGGACCTCGCCGAACGGCATGGGCGCCCGGGCGTGGCCGGCGATCTTCTACGGCCCGGATCATCCCTATGGTCGACCCTTCTCGGGTCTGGGCGATCCCGAAACCGTATCGGCCCTCGGCCGTGACGATCTCATCGCCTTCCACCAGCGCTGGATTCGCCCGGACAACGGCCGTGTCTTCGTCGTTTCGGACCTGCCGCTGACGGAGCTTACCCCCCTGCTCGAGGCCCGCCTGGGCGCCTGGACCGCTCCGACGGTCGCACGGGGGACCAAGACCTTCGACACGCCCGTTCCGCCCCGGACGCCACGCATCGTCCTCATCGACCGCCCCCAGTCGCCGCAGTCGCTGATCCTCGGCGGCGCGGTCCTGCCGGTCACCGGCCGCGACGACCTGGTCACGCTGAACGCCGCCAACGAGGTCATCGGCAACGGCTTCCTGTCCCGCATCAACCAGGACATCCGGGAGACCCGCGGCTGGTCCTACGGCCTGTTCGGACGGGTCAATCCCCTCGAGCACCAGACGCCCTATGTCATCCAGGCTCCGGTGCAGGCGGACCGCACGGGCGAGTCCATCGCCGTGCTGATCGACCAGTATCG
The DNA here is from genome assembly GCA_024711185.1 of Brevundimonas sp. Lineage (GTDB taxonomy): Bacteria > Pseudomonadota > Alphaproteobacteria > Caulobacterales > Caulobacteraceae > Brevundimonas. The sequence goes on from JANJTI010000368.1 coordinate 5,023, forward strand.
GGGCTTCCTGTCCGATCGCGGCGTCACCACGGCCGAGCGCGACCGCACCGTGAACGGCAACGTCCGGCAGCTGCCGGGCGGCTTCGAGACCTCCACGGCCGTGCTGAACGCGCTGCGCTCCAACGCCCTGTACGGCCGCCCTGACGACTACTGGGAGACCCTGGCGCCCCGCTACGACGCTATGACGCCTGCGGCCATGGACGCCGCGGCGCGGGCCGTGCTCGACAGTTCGACCTTCGTCTGGGTGGTCGTCGGCGACGTTTCGGTGGTGCGGCCGCAACTCGAGGCCCTCGGGCTTCCGGTGGAGCTTCAGCCCGCCCGCTGATCGGTGTGTCGTCCGGCCGCCGCGCTGGACGAAAACGCCGCAGACGTGCCATTAAGACTTGCCTCGCGGGCCCGATCGGGCCATGCGGCGCGCCCGTGCAACCGCCTCCCGCGTGTCCATGACCTCTCCAGCCGCCGCCGTCGCGTCCGTCCGGGACGTGTCCAAGACCTTCGGCGCCCGCAAGGCCCTGAACGGCGTCTCCGTCGAGGTCGGAGCCGGCGAGATGGTCGCCCTGATCGGCCCCTCGGGCTCGGGCAAGTCGACCCTGCTTCGGTCGATCACCGGGCTGCAGTCGATCGACCCCGGCAAGGGAACCATCTCCGTCTTCGGCGAGGTGGTGCAGAAGGACGGCCGGGTCACGGGCCGGGTCAGGGCCGCCCGCCAGAAGCTGGGCATGATCTTTCAGCAGTTCAACCTGGTCGGCCGGCTGTCGCTGTTCTCCAACGTCATGCTCGGCTCGCTGGGGCGCATCCCGGCCTGGAAGGGGACCTTCGGCCTGTGGCCCGCGGCGGACAAGCAGAAGGCCATGGAGGCGCTGCACCGCGTCGGCGTCGCCGACTACGCCGCCCAGCGCGCCAACACTCTCTCCGGCGGCCAGCAGCAGCGCGGCGCCATCGCCCGCGCCCTGCTTCAGGGCGCCAGGGCCATCCTGGCCGACGAACCTGTCGCCTCGCTCGACCCCGTCTCCGCCCGCAAGGTCATGGAGCTGCTGGTCGAGCTGAACCAGCGCGACGGCCTGGGCGTCATCGTCACCCTGCACCAGGTCGACTACGCCATCCGTTACTGCGACCGCGTCATCGCCCTGCAGGCCGGCAAGGTGGTCTACGACGGCCCGTCCACCGGCCTCGACACCAAGCGCCTGATCGACATCTACGGTCCCGAGTTCGAGGACGCGTTCTGGGAAACCAAGGCATGAGCTTCCCCCGTATGACCCGGCGCCTGGCGCTGGCCGCCGCCCTCGCCCTCGGCGTCGCCTCCTGCGGGGCCGGCGACGACAACAAGGCCGGCGGCGCGCCGTCCGAGATCACCTTCTCCATCCTCTCGGCCGAGGGGCAGGCCTCGTCCGGCCCCCTGTGGCAGCCGCTGCTCGACGACATGTCGAAGGCCATCGGCGTCGAGGTGAAGCCCTATTTCGGATCGAACTACACGGTGCTGGTCGAGGCCATGCGCGGCGGCCATACCCAGGTCGCGTGGTTCTCGGCCAAGCCGGCGCTGGAGGCTGTCGACCGGGCGGACGCGGAGGTCATCGCCCGCATCGTCGACCCCGAGGGCCGTGACAGCTACCAGTCGACCCTGATCGTGCGCACCGGCTCGGGCATCACCCTCGACCAGGTCCTGGCCTGCGGGCGTCAGTACGACTTCGGCATCGGCGACGCCCAGTCGACCTCGGGCACGCTCGCGCCCATGACCTTCCTGTTCAACCCGCGCAACATCGAGCCGGCCCGCTGCTTCAAGACCGTGCGCTCGGCCAACCACCAGGCCAACGCCTTCGGCGTCGCCACGGGGGTGCTGGACGTGGCCACCTCGAACACCGTCAATACTGTCTTCCTCACCCGCCAGAACCCGCAGATCGCCGCCCAGATCACCGAGATCTGGCAATCGCCGCCGATACCGGAGTCGGGAATCGTCGTCCGCGAGGATCTCGACCCCGCGCTGAAGGAGAAGATC
>JANJTI010000159.1 GCA_024711185.1 Brevundimonas sp.
GCAGGGCGAGGACGCGAAGCCGTCCCATCGGCAGACCGGACGTCCGCGCGGTCTCCTCCCCGAGGCTGAGCATGCGCAGCCCGGGCGCGGCGAGGCCGGCGAGACCGGCGGCGAGCAGGGCGGCGGGCGCGACCCAGGCGACGTCGAGCCAGCTGCGGTTCTGCACCGATCCCAGCAACCAGCCCATGACCTCGGAGCTGGCGATCGGCGACGGCGACAGGGTGAAGATCAGGGCGGTGGCGGCGCCGGCGAAGCTGGACAGGGCCACGCCGAACAGGATCAGCGCCTCCGGCGACCGCACCCGCGCCGAGAACAGCACGAGCAGGCCGCCCGCCGCGGCGGCGCCGGCCAGCGCCGAGGCCTCCACGACGCCGGGGACAGCCGCCAGCCCGAGCACGATCGCGGTCGCCGCGGCGAAGGCGGCGGTGGCCGACACGCCGAGCACGCCGGGGTCGGCCAGCGGATTGCGCAGCAGCCCCTGCATCACCGCCCCGGCGAGGCCCAGCGCGGCGCCGACCAGCAGGGCCGTCGCGGCCCGCGGCGCCCGTACCTGCCACAGGACCAGACCAGGCCCGGACGACGGGTCGCGGAAGGCCTCGGCGAACTGCGCGCCCGACAGCGGGCTTTCGCCCATCAGCACGGCGAGGACGAGCGCGACGAGGATCGCCGCCGTCAGCGCCGCACACAGTCGCATGCCCGGGGCCGGCGCGGTCACGGCCGGTTCTCCGCCAGCAGGGCGGCGGCGTCGGCGGCGAACCAGGCCGGGCAGGTCAGGCTGGCGGCGGGCAGGCTGGCGGCGATCCGGTCCCGGGCGGCGCGACGCACCACGGGATGGCGGCCCGGGCCGCGCCAGTCGCCGCGGGCCTGGTCGAAGAAGCCCAGCACGAAGCGGGCCGGCGGCGCCAGAGCGATGCGCTCGACGCTGACCGGACCGAAGAAGGGAGCCGGCGCCAGGTTGGCGAAGCCCGCCGCGCCCAGAATGGCGTCGACCAAGGTCCCGGATCCGGCCGTGAAGCCGCCGGCGGTGAGGTAGAGCGCTCCCGGCCGCTGCGACCCCGGCGCCGGCGCGGCGGCGGCGAGGTGCCGGTCCATGCGCGCGATCAGGGATTCTGCCCGCGCCGGGGCGCCAAGGGCCTCCGCCACCGCACGGATATTCCGGCGGACGCCGTCGAAGTCGCTGGCGTCCTCGATCGCGGCGACCCGGATGCCGGTCTCCGAAAGCCGGCGCAGCAGCCGCGGCTCGCCGCCCCAGTAGCGGACCACCACGTCGGGATCGAAGGCGACCGCGGCCTCGAGCGTCGGGCGAACCCGCGCGCGTCCCCGGGCCGCCGTCCGCAGCCAGGCGTCGGGATCGTCGGCGCGCGGGGAAAGGGCCAGCTCCGCGTCGGGCCGCAGGGCCAGCAGATACTGGTCCGCGCACTGGTCGAGAGACATGGCGCGCAACGGCCGGGCCTCCGCTGCGGAGGTCAGGCACAGGGCGGCCGACGCCGCCGCCACGACCAGACCGGCCCTCAAGGCCGCAGGAAGCCTGCGAGCAGCCCCTCCATCATCGCCGTGGTCAGCGCCTCCCGGTCGACCCAGTCGAAGTACGGCTTGCTGATGATCAGCGAGACGACCCCATGCCCGCCCGCCCACAGGGCCTGGGCTGCGGTGCGGGCGTCGACCCGAAGCCGGCCGGCGGCCTCCAGCTCCTCGACCACCCGCTCGAACGAGCGGAACAGCTCCGTCCCCAGTTCGCGCGCCGACGATTGCGGTCCCTCGCGCAGCTCCGCCGGGCGGGTCATGTAGACGAGACGGTAGGCGTTGGGGTTGTCGAAGCCGAACTCGACATAGGCGCGCATCATCCGGCGCAGGCGGTCCTCGGCGGGGCCCGACTGGGCCATGGCGCGATCGTTGGCGGCGCGCAGGGTTTCGAAGGCCTGACGGGAGATCTCCTGCAGGATGGCGCCCTTGTCCGGGAAGTGCATGTACAGGGCGGTCGACGAGAGGCCGACCTCGTCGGCGATCTTGCGGATCGTCGCACCCTCGTAGCCATGCTCGACGAAGATTCGCTCCGCGGCGGCGAGTATCTCCGCGCGGCGCTCGTGGCCTTCGCCCTTCGGCTTGCGCTGCGAGCGGGCGCTGGCAGGGGCTTCGGTGGACACGGTGAACTCCGGGCGGCGTCGCTCCTGAATAGCGGCATTCGCACGCCCTCGCCAACCGGTTGCCGGCTGACGCGCGCGACGTTAACCATTGCGTGTGGGCAGGGCTGACAGCAGCGTGGCGGGCGAACCGCAGCGCGGCGAAGCGCGCTACGGACCGGCGCCGGAGGAGAGCGCCGGCCGCCGGGGCCTTGCGCCCTTCCAGTGGCTGATCCTTTCGCTCCTCGCCGCCGGCCTCGGCGCCGGCGCGTGGCTGCAGCCCGGACGGACCGGCGCCCTGACCATCGTCGTGATCGGCGCAGGCTTCCTGCTGGTCGCCGGGTGGCGAATCCTGCTTACGGCCCTCAGCGCAGCTCCGGCTCCGTCGCCGCCGGACCCGTCCGTCTGGCCCCGCTACACGGTGCTGGCGGCGCTGTACCAGGAAGCCGAGGTGGTCCCCCTGCTCGTCGCCCGGCTGGCCCGGATCGACTATCCGGCGGATCGGCTGCAGGGTCTGCTGATCCTCGAGGGCCACGACCACGACACCATCCGGGCCGCGCTCGCCGCGCCCCGGCCGCCATGGCTGGAGCTGTTCATCCTGCCGCCCGGCGCGCCGCAGACCAAACCGCGAGCGCTGAACCACGCCCTGGAGCGGGCGACGGGCGAGCTCCTCACCGTCTACGACGCCGAGGACGAGCCGGACCCGGGACAGTTGCGGGTCGCCGCGGCCCGTTTCGCCTCGGACCCGGATGGCCGCCTGGCGTGCCTGCAGGCCCCGCTGCGCATCCGCCCGCCGGCGGCCGAGGGGGGCGACCCATTCCTCGACCGCCAGTTCGCCGCCGAGTACGCCGCCCTGTTCGAGACCGCCCTGCCCGGCTTCGCCCGCCTCGGCCTGCCGTTCCCGCTCGGTGGAACGAGCAACCACTTCCGGACGGCCGCGCTGAAGGCGGTCGGCGGCTGGGACGCCTGGAACGTCACCGAGGACGCCGATCTCGGCTTCCGGCTGTGGAGCCGCCGCTGGCGACTGGGCGTGATCGACCGGCCGACCTGGGAGACGCCACCCGGCGGCATCGAGCACTGGCTGCCACAGAGGGTCCGCTGGCAGAAGGGCTACATGCAGACGTGGGGCGTGCACACGCGGCGTCCGTGGCGGCTGGGCCTTCGCGGCGGCGCAGCGCTGACGCTCACGGTCGGGGCCGGGCTGGCGTCGGCTGCGCTGCACGGGCCGTCGCTGGCCTGGATTTTCGCCGCGGCGCTGGTGGCCGCCACCGCCGGCCTGTCGCCGGCCACGCCGTTCCTGTCGCTGGCCGTTCTCGGCCTGGGCGCGGCCGCGGCCTGGCTGGCCTGCGCGATCGGCGCGCGTCGAGCCGGCATCCCCTACGGGGTCCGCGACATGCTGGCGGCGCCCGCCTACTGGAGCCTGCTCAGCCTCGCCTTCGTCCACGCCGCATGGCGGCTGGTGCGCGAGCCGTTCACCTGGGACAAGACCCGGCACCGCGCCGACGCCCCCGTCGCCGCGGTGGAACCCCAGGCCGTGCTGGACGAAACGCCCCCGCAGCGCCTATCAGCGGCCCATGTCGCCGCGCCTGAACCCGTCGCCTGAGACCCTCGTCACCCGCGGCTGGGCCGACTACGCCCTGCTGGACAGCGGCCACGGCCGCAAGCTGGAGCGCTACGGCCGCTTCACCGTGGTGCGGCCCGAGCCGCAGTGCTTCTGGAGCCCGCGCGAC
>JANJTI010000161.1 GCA_024711185.1 Brevundimonas sp.
GGACTGTCGTCCTATCTGTCCTGGGCGGACCGCCCGCTGCGGAACGATCCGCCCGCGACCCTTGAGGCCGCGCAGCGGTTCTGGTCGCTGATGCCCTACCTGCCGATCGAAGGTGAGTGTCTGGTCCGCTCGGCGCTGCTCATGCGCTTCCTGGCGGCACTGGGCCTGAAGGCCGAATGGGTGTTCGGGGTCAGACTCTGTCCGTTCATGGCCCACTGCTGGGTCCAGGTCGACGGCGTCTGCCTCAACGACGATGTGGAGCGGCTGGCGGCCTATACGCCGATCATGGTCCGATGAGCGCCTCCGACCTGGACTCGCGGGGATACCTCGTGGTGGCGGGGCCGCCGACCGCCGATCCGCAGGTGGAGGCGTGTCTTGAGGCGCTGCGCCGGCAGGGCTGGGCCGTGCGCCTCGACCTTGAGGGGCTGCGGATCCTCACCGGTCCTCGCTTCCCCTGGCCGGTGGCGCAGGTCCATCGCGACCATGTCCTCATCGGCGAATGGCGCGGGGAGGGCGCTCATCCCTCGGCGATCGCCGGCCGCTTCCCCGAGGGGCCTTCGCTGGCCCGCGGCCTGATCGAGGATGGCTGGGGGGCCTATCTGCTGGTCTGGCGGGACGGCGCCGGACGCCTGAACCTCCTCAGGGATCCAACCGGGGCCCTCGACCTGGTCTGGTGGCGCCGGGGCCCTGTCACCCTGGCGACGGACTGGCCGCCTGAGGCGCTGGATCCGGTCCTCCCCGCCGGGTTGGCGGTGGACTGGGAGACCCTCGGCCTCCTGCTGCGCACGCCGTCGCTCCTCAGCGACCGTCTTCCGCTCAAGGGGCTGGCGACTGTCGGCGCCGGATGCTGGTCGAGACCGGGAAGCGGCGTCGCCGACGTGACGCTGTGGCGGCCGGCGGCCTTCGTGCGGCGGGGCGCCGACGACGATCCCGCCGCCCTGGTCGACGTGGTCGACCGGACGGTGGCGGGGGTGATGCGGTCCAGGCGGCGCGTGCTGGCCGAACTCTCCGGCGGCCTGGACTCGGCCATCGTGGCGGCCTCGATCCGCGCCGCAGGCCAGGCCCACCGCGCCGCCTTCGTCAACTACTATGGCGACGACGCCGAGGGCGACGAGCGCAGGCACGCGGCCGCCGCGGCCAGGCTTCACGGGTTCGAGCTGGAGACGGTGCGCAAGCCGATCGAGCCGGTGACCTTAGCGGATTTCGAGCGTCTGGCGCCGTCGCTGCGGCCGGCGTTCCAGGGGGTGGACCCCGCCTACGACCGCTACGCCGCCGCCCGCCTCTCCGCCCTGGGGGCGGACGGGCTGCTCACGGGGCAAGGCGGCGACAGCGTCTTCTTCCAGGCGCCGGATCCCGCCGTCGCCGCCGACCGCGTCCGGCGCGAGGGGCTGCGCGGGCTCCATCCGGCCTATCTGGCGGCGGTCGGGCGTTGGACCCGGCATTCGGCCTGGACGGTCGGACGTCTCGCCCTGTTCGGTCGCCGCCGTCCGCCCTCTGGAGCGCAGCACCGCTGGCTGGAGGACATAGACGAACTCCCGCCGGCCAAGCAGGGCCAGCTGGAGCGGTTCGTCAACTGCCAGCTGTTCTGGACCGACTGCCTCCGGGCGCGCGCGGCCCCGCTCCTGAACCCCTTGCTGAGCCAGCCGGTCGTTGAGCACTGCCTGGGGATTCCCTCGGACCGGCTCACGTCAGGGCCGCGCGACCGGGGGCTCGCCCGCACGGCCTTCGCCTTCCGGCTGCCGCCCTCCATCGCGGAGCGGCGGGACAAGGGCGACCTCAGTTGCTTCTACGGCCGGGTCGTGCGCAACAGCATCCCGGCGCTGGCGCCCTATCTGCTGGAGGGCCGGCTGGTCGCCCAGGGGGTGATGGACCGGGCGGAGCTGGAGGTCGATCTCGATCCGGCCCGGCTCCTCTGGCGGGAGGGCGCCAACCAGCCGCTGCTCGCCGCCGTGCTCGAGGCCTGGGCCGGTTGCTGGGAGGGCCGCATCGCCCGCCGGGGGACCTAGATAAGCCGCCAGCCAGTCGAGAATGCGGGCGTGCAGGTCCCGCAGGTTGGCCGGGCTGGCGATGGTGTGACCCTCGCCATAGTAGGTCAGCAGGGCCGCTTCCCGGCCGAGCCGATACAGCACGCCGAACAGGGCGCCGAAGCGGGGCCGCTCCAGATCGCTTTCGATGAGAAGGGCCGGGGCCGTCAGGGTTTCCGCGGAATACAGCGGGCTCTGCGCCACATACCGCTCCCGCGTCTCCGGGAAGGGGCCGATGGCGGCCTGTCCCGTCTCGACCCAGCCCGCCAGCTGGCCGATCGGAACCCCTTCCTCGGGCGCGGACCGGTAGAAGGGCGGCAGCTCGAAGGCGCGGACGAGGTCGGCGTATCCGTTGGACGCGACTACTGCGGCGACGCGGCGGCTGTGCGCCGCGGCGTTCAGGACGTTGTAGGCCCCGTAGCTGTGCCCGAGGAGGGCGAAACGCTCGCCCTCGACCCGGCCCGTGGCCGCCGCCGCGTCGGCGACGCCCTCAAGGGCCGCGGCGAGCTCGGCGCCCGCCCAGCGTCCCTGCGGCGGGTTCGGCAGGCTGACCATCAGCACCGCGAAACCCCCGCCGGCGATCACCGCCGGATTGTTCTGAAGTGAGGTGGAGCCGCGGCCGAGCTGGGCCGGGGCGCGCCGGAGCACCCGGCCCGGATAGACCTCGACGACGAGCGGGGCGCGGGCGCCGGGCGGCAGGCCCGGCGGCAGCAGAAGCCAGCTCGTGAGGGCCTCGCCGGCCGGGCCGGTGTGGGGC
>JANJTI010000182.1 GCA_024711185.1 Brevundimonas sp.
TCGGCGCCCTGCCCGCCCCATTCGCGCAGCCGCGCCACGACGCGCTGCACCAGCAGCTCAGGTGCTGAAGCACCGGCCGTGACACCCACCGCTCGCTTGCCCTCGAACCACTCGGGATTCAGGTCTTCGGGGCCGTCCACCAGGTAGCCCGGCTTGCCGTTCTTTTCGGCGATCTCGCGCAGTTGCGTCTGCGTGATCTTGCCGACCGTCTCGCGGCCGGTCAGCTTCGCGCCCGACTTCAGACCGGCGGCCTGCTTCAGGTAGAAGGTCGCCGGCGGCGTCTTGGTGACGAAGGTGAACGACTTGTCCTGGTAGACGGTGATGACGGTCGGAAGCGGGGTGCCCTTGGCTTCCTTCTCGGTGCGCGCGTTGAACTCCTTGCAGAAGCCCATGATGTTGACGCCGCGCTGGCCGAGAGCCGGGCCGATCGGCGGCGACGGGGTCGCGGAGCCGGCGGGCACCTGCAGCTTGATGTAGCCGAGAATCTTCTTGGCCATTGGTCTCTCCTAAGGAATAGCCCCGGGCGGACCCGGGGCCGGTGAGCCGTGGTGCGGCATGGCGGCCTCCCACGGATTTTGCCGCACGACAGGCGCGGGGCCGGTCGAGCGAAGGCGGGCGTGTATCAGAGCGCCTCCCCAAACGCAAACGGCGGCCCGGAAGGGGCCGCCGTCGCTGCATGTATCGCCTGTCGTGCGGGTCCCGCGTATCCACCCGCGATGTCGCGGATGTCCCCCGTCGGGTGTCTCGCTTGTCCGGCGGCTCAGGCCGCCGTCTTTTCCACCTGGTTGTACTCCAGGTCCACCGGGGTGGGCCGGCCGAAGATCGACACCGCCACGCGCAGGCGGGCGTTGTCCTCGTCGACGCTCTCGACCTGGCCGTCGAAGCTGGCGAACGGCCCGTCGATGACCTTGACGGTCTCGCCGATGTCGAAGCGGATGGTCGGCTTCGGCCGCTCGACGCCCTCTTCCACGGCGCCGATGATGTTCTGAACCTCACGCTCCGAGACAGGCAGCGGCTTGGTGCCGCCGGCGGCGCCGAGGAAGCCGGTCACCTTGGGGGTGTTCTTGACCAGGTGGTAGGCGTCGTCGGTCATCTCCATCTTCACCAGCACATAGCCGGGGAAGAATTTCCGCACCGAGATCACCTTGCGGCCGCGGCGGATCTCGACGACCTCCTCGGTCGGCACGAGGATCTCCGAGAAGGCGTCCTCCAGCCCCTGCTGCCGGGCCTGTTCGCGCAGCTGCTCGGCGACCTTCTTCTCGAAGTTCGAGTAGGCGTGGACGATGTACCACTTGTGCCGGGGATTGGCGGGCTTGGGCGCGACGTCGGTCATGGGATTCAGTCTCTCTTACTGGCCGATCGCGAGGACGAAGCGCGACAGGAAGGCCAGTCCGGTGTCGACCACGAAGAAGAAAATGGCCGCGATGGTCACCATGATGAACACCATCACCGAGGTGATCCATGTCTCCTTGCGGCTCGGCCACACGATCTTCCGCCCTTCGGCGCGGACCTGGCTGGCGAACTGCAGAACCGAGGTCCGCTTCTTCGGCGCGGGGGCGTCGGCCGCGACGGCGGCGCCGGCGATGGCCGGCTGGGCGGTCTGGGGGCGGCGGCCCGGTGTCTTGGCCTTGGCCATGCGGGTCTCTTCGAACAGTGAATCCTGACGCCGTCAGATAAGAAGTCCCATCCGACGGCGACAGGGGGAAAGGTGGCAGGAGTTGAGGGACTCGAACCCACGACCCCCGGTTTTGGAGACCGGTGCTCTACCAGCTGAGCTAAACTCCTGGACAAAGCGACGCGCCGCGGAGGCCGCCTGCGCGCGTTTTCGCCAGACGCGGGCCTATGCCCGACCCGGCCGGGCTTTTCAAGGGCGACGTCGCCGATCGCTCCCCCCGCCTCAGCCCTGCTCGTCCTGGTGCGCCTGCACCGCCGCAGCCTCGTCCGACTTCTCGACCACCTGCCGGAACAGCAGCTTGTCGATGCGGCGATCGTCCATATCGATGACCTCGACCTCGAAGCGGCCCAGCTGCAGCACCTCGCCCTCGTCCGGCACGCGCGACAGCTGGTGCAGCACCAGACCGGCGACGGTGTGGAACCCTTCCTGGTCGCCGAAATGTTCGCCCAGCAGGTCGCACAGGTCCTCGAGGTCCGTCTGGCCGTCGACCAGCCAGCTGCCGTCCTCGCGCTGCCGCACCATGGCCTCGCCCTCGTCGTGGCCCTCGTCGAAGTCGCCGGCGATCATCTCCAGCAGGTCGGTCGCCGTGACCACGCCCTCGAAGGCGCCGAACTCGTCGACGAGGAAGGCCATGTGCACCTTCGAGGCCTTGAGGATCTCCAGCGCCTTGAGCACCGAGGTCGACTGCGGAATAAAGGCCGGGGTCTGCACCAGCCGCTCGACGTTGAACTCGCCGTTGTCCAGCAGGCTGTCCAGCAGGTCCTTCTTGTGCACCACCCCCAGCGGATTATCGACGTCGTTCTCGCGCGCCACCACGATGCGCGAATAGGGGCAGGTGCGGATCTCCTGGCGCAGCTGCTCCTCGCTGTCGTCCAGGGCGATCCAGAACACCTCGTGGCGCGGGGTCATGGCCACCCGGATGGGCCGGTCGCCCAGCGTCAGGATCTCCTCGATCATCTCCTGCTCCTCGGGCTCGATCAGCCCGGCGGAGGTGCCTTCGGCGAGGATGGTTTCGACCTCCTCCTGGGTGACGTCGGTGCCGTCGCGGTCCTTGACGCCCATCAGCTTGAGGATGCCCGAGGTCGAGGCGGTCAGCAGCAGCACGAAGGGCTTCAGCACGATCGCCAGGCTCGAGATCGGCGCCGCCATCTTGGCGGCGATGGCCTCGGGAAAGATCCGCGCCAGCCGCTTGGGCACCAGTTCGCCGACGATCAGCGACACATAGGTGATCAGCACGACCACGATGGCGGTGGCTATGAACTGGGACCAGGGCGCCAGCGCCGGGATCGAGGCCTCGAGGATGCGGTCCAGCTCGCCGGCGATGGTGGCCTGGCCGTAGGCGCCGGCGAGAATGCCGATCAGGGTGATGCCGACCTGCACCGCCGACAGGAAGTGGGTCGGCTCCTCCGCCAGGTTCAGGGCGGCGCGGGCGCCGCGGTCGCCGCGCTCGGCGCGGCTCTGCAGGCGGGACTTTCTCGACGACACGACCGCGAGTTCGGTCATGGCGAACAGGCCGTTCAGCACCACGAGGAGCAGGACGACGGCGATGGCTATGGCTAACATCTAGGAGGGTGCGGAACCGGCGCGGCGCGACAGTCGGCGTCCGCCCGTCGATGATAAGGGCCTTTCCGGCTCTCCGCCACGACTTCGTGCGGTCAGCCGGAGCGGCCGCCCTCGATCACGCCGTACGGACCCCGCGCGCTCCCGTCGCCCGGCGCCGCGGCGCAGGCCGACATGCCGATCAGGGTGCCGATGAACAGGCCGATGTGAAGCGCGCGCCGCATGTGGTTACCGATTTCCTAACGCCGGACCGAACGTAGGCCGCAGCCGGCGGTTTCGCGCAAGCGGCGTCGCGCGAGCGGGGAATTGCGAAGGGCGCCGCCTCGCGGCGGCGCCCCTCCCGGGCGAAGCGGTCCGGGTCAGACCGTGGGGCCGGTTCCGCCGCCCCGCCGGGTCAGCCGATCGGCCCAGGTCTGCGCCACCTGCCCGGCCGCGGTGCGGCCGCCGAGGCCGAAGGCCAGGGCCGCGGCCACGGCCGCCGCGCCGAGGATCAGCCCGAAGGCCAGCAGGACGATGTCAT
>JANJTI010000197.1 GCA_024711185.1 Brevundimonas sp.
CAGCACCCGGGACCCGTTCGCCTTCGCCCGCGCCAGCCAGGCGAGGACCCGGTCGGTCATCGGCTTTTCGTAGCAGACGTCGCCCGCGCAGATGACGTCGACCTCCGGCGGCGGGGCGTCGAGCAGGTCTTCGGCCGTGAAATCCAGCGTCACCCTGTTGGCGGCGGCGTGGGCCGCCACGGCGGCGGCGCAGAAGGGGTCGATGTCGGCGCACAGGACGGAGGCCGCGCCGGCCTTCATGGCGGCGATCCCGACCAGCCCCGAGCCGGCGGCGAAGTCGAGCACCCGCTTGCCGGCGACCTCCTGCGGATGGTCGAGCAGGTAGCGCGCCAGCGCCTGTCCGCCGGCCCATGCGAAGGCCCAGAACGGCGGCGGCAGGCCGAGCTCGCCCAGCTCCTCTTCGGTCAGCCGCCAGATCGGCGTCACCTCGTCCGCCAGATGCAGTGAGATTTCCGGGGCGTGCGGCACAGGCTGCAAGCGCGTGTTGGCGGCGATGAAGCCGGCTGGGTCGGGGATCACGCGCGGCCGCTGGCGGTCTTCAGCACCTCGGCATAGCCGCCCGCCACCTCCATACGCGCCCCTTGCGGCGTGGCGCGGACGGCGCGGTGCAGGGCCGGCAGCTTCCAGCAGGGCACGTGCATGAACAGGTGGTGCTCGGCGTGGAAATTCACCCAGTAGGGAGCGATGAAGGCGCGCTCCCACCAGCTTGCGCGGGTGGTGCGGGCGGCGCGGAAGGGGTCGGTCGCCGAACCCTCGACGCAGGCGTGCTCGGCGATGTTCCTCAGCCGGGTGACCATGGGGAACCAGGTCGCCATCGGCAGCAGCCAGAGAACGAAGTAGGCCCACCATGCGCCGAGCAGGCTGAGCAGGACCAGCAGGCCGAGGTTGAACAGCAGGAAGGGGGCGACGGAGCGGCCGGTGACGACCGCGCCCTCGGCGATGTCCTCGTCTCGCTTCGAGGCGAACGCGCGGAAGAGGAACAGCACCCGCTGTTTGAAGAAGGTCTGGCCGGTCAGGTCGCGGATGATCTTGCGGCGCAGCGAGGCGCGGGTCACCGGAAAGGGGGCGGAGAGGACCAGGTCGGGGTCCTCGGGCTGCTGGGCGTACTTGTGGTGGCTCAGGTGATAGGGCCGGTAGAGCGCCAGCGAAGCCCCGACCGGAACCGCGCACAGCCAGTGGCCGAGGACATCATTGACCCGCGCGCTCGGCGACAGCCCGCCATGGGCCGCCTCGTGCATCAGGATGGCCAGGCCCAGCTGACGCGTGCCGACGATGGCGATGCACAGCGGGATGAGCCACGGCCACAGTGCGCCGGCGGCCACGGCGAGGGCGATCACGGCCCAGCAGTGGGCGACCAGCAGCGGCCCGATCCAGGGCGAGCGCGACTGGAACGGCGCCCAGGCCTCGGACGTGAACAGATCGGACGGGCGGGCGCGGGGCGCGGCGGGCATGGATGAAGGATACGCCCGGATGCGGACCTCGCAAGCGATGCGGATATTGTCGGGCTTGCCTGACAAAAAGTCATGTTGACATGACATGCACGGAGTGTAATGTACGCCTGACATCGCGTCAGGAGGACTTGTCATGCACGCCATCGGAAAGAACGGAACCCCGGCCGGAAGGCGCTACGTGGTTCGCACCTTCGCCTTCATGGCTCCCTACGTCGCCATCAATGTCGCGGCCATCTTCGGGGCGTTCGACGAGATCTACGGCAAGCCCGCCGCCTGGGGCCTCGCCCTGGCCGTCTCGGCGCCGGTGATCGGACAGATCTGGGCAACCCTGTCGCTGATGAACGAGTCCGACGAGTTCATCCGCGCCCTGATCGCCAAGCAGTTCGTCCTCGCCGCGGGTCTCGCCATGGCCATCGCCAGCGTCTGGGGCTTCGGCGAGAGCTACGCCGGCGCCTTCCACCTGCCGGCCTGGCTGATCTACCCGCTGTTCTGGGCCTGCTTCGGCGTGGTCGCTCCGTTCGTGCGGAGCAGCCGATGAAAAACCGCCTCAAACTGCTGCGCGTCGAGCGCGGCTGGACCCAGGAGCAGCTCGGCCAGGCGCTGGGCGTCTCGCGACAGGCGGTCAACGCGCTGGAGACCGAGAAGCACGACCCGTCGCTGGACCTCGCCTACCGCATCGCCGTGCTGTTCGCCCGGCCGGTGGAAGACATTTTCGAGAACCCCCACGCCTGACCGGCCGGGGGGCAACCCAAGGAAAACGATCATGATGTTCATGTCCCGCCACGGCGGCGGCCGCATCCTGCGCGCCTTCGCCATCGCCTCGGCCGTAGCCCTCGGGGCCGGCGCGGTGGCGCTCTCCGCCCGGGCCGAGGCCGCGCTCGCCGCCGCCTCCCCCGCCTTCGCTTCCGACCGGCTGTCGGTGGAGGTGTTCGGCTCAGGACCCGACGTCATCCTGATCCCCGGCTTCGCCTCTTCGCGCGAGGTATGGCGGGCCGAGGCCGAGCGGCTGAAGGGGTCCCGCCGGGTGCATCTGGTCCAGCTGGCCGGCTTCGCGGGCGAGCCTTGGGTCCACGGGGACGGACCGTTTCTGGAGCCGATGATCGCGGAGCTGGCCCGCTACGTGCGCGAGGCGGGGCTGGAGCGGCCGGCGGTGATCGGCCATTCGATGGGCGGGCTGACCGGCCTGATGCTGGCCCAGCGCCATCCGGAACTGGTCGGGCGGGTGATGAGCGTCGACAGCCTGCCATTCTTCAGCGTCCTGTACGGCCCGACGGCGACGGTGGAGACGGCGCGGCCGTTCGCGGAACAGACCGCTGCTGCGATCCGCGCCATGGACGAGGCCGCCTTCAGGTCCGGACAGGTCCAGACGGCCGCGACCATGGCCCGGGACGAGGCGACGCGCGCGGCCATGGTCGAGTGGTCGGTCGCATCGGACCGGCGGGCGATGGCGGCGGCGATGCGCGACGTGATGACCACCGACTTGCGTCCCGGTCTCGCGGCCATGACGACGCCGGTATGGGCGATCTACGCCGCCGACGCCGACGGCGGCGCACCGGCGGGTATGGCCGACGGTCTGTGGGCGCGGGAGTACGCCGGGCTGCCCGGGGTGCGCCTGGTCCGGGTCGACGGCAGCCGCCATTTCATCATGGCCGATCAGCCGGCGCGGTTCGCCGGATTGGTGGATCAGTTCCTGGCGGACTGACGCGCGGCGGTCACCGTGGCCACATTGCCCGGGAGCCGGCAGCCTTCGAGGGGGCTTTCCTCGCGGCCGGCCGACCCGTCCGTCAGCCCCAGGTCGAGACAGTCGGTAGCCTGGATCGGAACCGTATCGGCGATGACCAGGCCGCCGCCCTCGACGCAGTCCACCTCGATCACCGGGGTGAAATCGGGGGTGCGGGCCACGATCAGGGCGTCGGCCACCTCGCACTGGATGTCGGCGCGGTCGAGAAGCTCACCGGCGGCCCGGCGCGTTTCCGGCCGCGACATGTTCACTTCGAAAGGTGTGGTCCGGCCCCGGTTCAACTCGCGCCGCGAATTGCGCAGCCGACTGGGCGTGGTGGACATCAGCCCGACGTCGGACGGATTGCCGAGGACGTCCCGGCGGCTGTTGCCCGGGCCTTCGTCGTCTCTTCCG
>JANJTI010000207.1 GCA_024711185.1 Brevundimonas sp.
ACCCACGGCCCGATGCTCGCCCACAAGGCCGAGGAGGACGGCGTGGCCGCGATCGAGCTGATCGCAGGCAAGGCCGGGCACGTCGACTACGACCTGGTCCCGAGCGTGGTCTACACGGCGCCGGAGGTGGCCTGGGTCGGCAAGACCGAGGAGCAGCTGAAGGAGGCGGGGGTCGCCTACAAGTCCGGCAAGTTCCCGTTCACCGCCAACAGCCGGGCCAAGATCAACCACGAGACCGACGGCTTCGTGAAGGTGCTGGCGGACGCCGCCACCGACCGCATCCTCGGCGTGCACATCCTCGGACCCCAGGCCGGCGAGATGATCGGCGAGGCCTGCGTGGCCATGGCCTTCGGCGGCGCCTCGGAGGACATCGCGCGGGTCTGTCACCCCCACCCCACCCGCTCCGAGGCTGTCCGTCAGGCGGCCATGGGGGTGGAAGGCTGGACCATGCAGGCCTGACGGCGCCTCAGCGTCGCAGCTCGTCCTCGATGGTGCGGGTGGTCTGCCGGCGCAGCCCGTTGAAGGTGACCGTCCCGTTGGGGAAGTCGAGAACGACATGCCGGAAGCGGCCGAGCAGGTCGGCGCCGATCAGCAGCGCTGGGCTGTCGGCCAGTTCGAGCGTCTGGAAGCAGTGCAGGTCGGCGAAGAGCAGGGGCGTCGGGCCGAGCCGGCTGGCGCCGAAGCGAAGGTCAGACACCCGCGCCAGATCGGCGGAGAGACTCTGTCCGGTGACGCCGTAGAGCGGCACGGCGCGCGCCAGTCGGCCGCCTTCATTGCGGCGGGCGGTCACGCTTTGCTGCAGGGCCGTATTGCCGATGGAGTACTGGGCCCCGCTGTCGATGAAGGCGGCGGTCGGCACGCCCTCCACCGTCACCTGTGTCAGGATAAGCTGGCCGAAACGGCCCCGCACCGACCGCAGGCCGCCCCGTGGGAGCCGGGTGCCGGTGGTCATGTCGGCGCCGCCCATCAGGATCCGCACGCCCCGGATGCTGAGGCTCGCAGAGCGTCGCACCACGTCGAAACCCAGCCGGAAGCGGCCCAGGACGTCGAGGCCGAGCAGGCCGTCCGCCCCGAGATTGGCGGCGGGCAGGACCGGGCAGTGCAGGTCGCGAAAGCCCAGACCGCTGAGCAGCAGGCGGTCGACGGCGACGCTTTCGGTGCGGGTGGCGGTGGTGATGCCGTGCACCAGCACCGGCTCCCGCGCCGGCAGCTCCAGCTGCGCCGCGAGCGTGTCGCTGACAGCCGTGGCTCCCGCGCCGGTATCGATGACGAAGACGAACGGGCCCCGCCCGTTGATCGTCACCGCCGCACCGACGCGGGTGAACAGGTTGGCCAGAAGCTGGACCGGCTGGATCGCGTCGGGCGCGGCGAGCTCCTGGGCCGCAGCCGGCAGGGCCGCCGTCGCCGCTCCGGCTCCAAGACCCGCCAGCAGCAGGCGACGATCCAGTCCGCGCATGCGGTTCGACTCCAGCGACGCCGCCCCCTGCGCGCTCCGCCGAACACTGTAAGCGCTGAACGCTCCGGCTGGCGAGTCCGGCGTCAGGCGCGCGGATGGGCGGCGGCGTAGGCCTCGAGCAGGCGGGCGGCGTCGACCTCGGTGTATTTCTGGGTCGTCGACAGGCTGGCGTGGCCGAGCAGTTGCTGGATGGAGCGCAGGTCGGCTCCGGCCCCGAGCAGGTGGGTGGCGAAGCTGTGGCGCAGGGCGTGGGGGGTGGCGCTGGCCGGCAAGCCGAGCCGGCCTCTCAGGCGCTGCATCGCCGCCTGCACCTGGCGCGGTCCCAGAGGCCCGCCGCGGCGGGCGCGGAAGTGGGCGTCGTCGGGCTGGAGCGGGAAGGGCAGCAGTCCCAGATAGCCGTCGACCGCCTCGCGCACCGCCGGAAGGACGGGGACGAGTCGGGTCTTGCCGCCCTTGCCGAGGATACGCAGGGTCTCGGGCAGGGGGGCGTCTGCGCGGGTCAGCGACAGCCCTTCGGAGATGCGCAGGCCGCAACCGTAGAGCAGGGTCAGGATCGCGCGATCGCGGGCGGCCTCCCACGGTTCGGCGTCCGGATCGGCCTCCGTCTCCTGCAGCAGGCCGCGGGCCTGGTCCTCGCTGACCGGGCGCGGGAGCGAGGGGCGGGCGCGGGGGCCGCGGACGAGCGCCAGCTGGGGGGCGGGCGTCTCCAGCCGGCGATCGAGGAAGGCGTGAAAGGTGCGGATGGCCGACAGGGTCTGGCCGATGGAGCGGGCGCTCAACGGCCGCTCTCCGGCGCGACGCGCGGCGAGATGGGCGCGCACCTCCGCCGCCGTCACGGTTTCGAGATCGGCGAGCCGCAACGCCTCGCCCCGGTGCTGCTGCAGAAAGGCGAGGTACAGGCGGCCGATGTGGCCGTAGGCCTCGAGCGTGCGTGGCGACAGGCGGCGTTCGTGGGCGAGATGCGCCACCCAGGCGGCGAGCGCCTCGTCCGCGGTCAGTTGAGGACGGGCCATCGCTCGGCCGTGCGCTCGACCACGCGCGCGATGAAGGCGACGAGCTCGCAGCCCATGGTCGGGGTGAAGCCGTCGGTTTCGGTCGAGCCGAAGGCGCAAAGGCCGGGGCGCGCGGCCGGCTCCGAGGCGGGGAAGTGCGGCGTCATGCGGATCAGGGCGACGGAGCGCACCTCCCCGGTCGCGCCGGCGAACAGGTTGAGGCCGTCGAAATGCGGCCCGAGCCAGGCCAGGCCGTGTTCTCCGAGCAGGGCGTCGACCCGTCCGGGATCCAGCGCCTTCCAGCCGAACGGGGCGGCGCCCGGCTTCTCCAGCGCCACCGCGGCGCCGGCGAGGCCGAACCGCCCCTGCGCCACGGCGTCGAGGCGGCGGGCGAGGTCGGAGAGGTTGCGCGACTCCATCAGGTCGAGGGCGGCGACGTGAGTCTGGGTCTGGGCGGCGAAATTGGCGCGAGCGACAGCCTCGATGCGCTTGCGGGCGTCGGCCTCGCGCTCGGCGGCCTCCTCCAGCCGGGTCAGCGCGGCGCGGCCGAAGTCGACGACGTTGCGGCCGTGCGGCTTGAGACCGATCTCCTCGAGCAGGGAGCGGTCGTCGAGCAGGGTCTGCGGATGGGCCTGCAGCCAGGCCCTGATCTCCGGCCAGTGCGGCTCGGCCGGGGCGTCGGCGGAGAGGTCAGGCGATGCGCTCACGAAGACCTCTCCCCGAGGCGACTTTTACAGGATGGACTGGCCGGTCTTGCCCCAGTCCGCCAGGAAGGCATCAAGCCCCTTGTCGGTTAACGGGTGCTTGACCAGGGCCTTGAAAACGTCGGCCGGGATGGTCGCGGCGTCAGCGCCGGCGAGGGCCGCGGCCGAGACGTGACCCGGGTTGCGCAGCGAGGCGGCCAGCACTTCGGTCTCGAAGCCGTGGATGTCGTAGAGGGTGCGGATCTCCTCCAGCAGGGCCACGCCGTCGGCGCCGTGGTCCTCCAGACGCCCGACGAAGGGGGAGATGAAGGTCGCGCCCGCCTTGGCGGCGAGCATGGCCTGGGCGGCGGAGAAGCAGAGGGTGACGTTGGTCTTCACGCCCTTGTCGGCGAAGGCGCGGGCGGCGCGCAGGCCGTCCCAGGTCAGCGGCAGCTTGACCACCACGTTGGGGGCGATGGCGGCGAGCTTGTCGCCCTCCTTGACCATGGTCTCGAAGTCGGTGGCCACGGCCTCGGCGGAGATCGGGCCCTCGACGAGGGCGCAAATCTCGGCGATGACCTCGGCGATGTTCCGGCCCGATTTGGCGATCAACGACGGATTGGTGGTCACGCCATCGACCATTCCGGTGGGGACCAGGTCCCGGATGACGGCGACGTCGGCGGTGTCGAGGAAGAGTTTCATGCGCGGCTCTTTACCGGGATGACGACCGAAGTGCGAGCCCCATCGACCCCCGCCACCCCCCGGCGGGCGGGCCCCCTCCCCCAGCGGGGGAGGCGATGAAAGTCGCCTCCGTCCTGATCCCCCTGCCAGTGCCCGAGGCCTTCGACTACGAGGTCCCGGCGGGGCTGGAGGTCGCGCGCGGGGACCAGGTGGCCGTGCCGCTCGGCCCCCGGCTGGTGCGCGGGATCGTTTCGGAGGCGCGCGAGACCACAGGCTCGAACCGGCGGCTGAAGGCGGTGGCCGAGCGGCTGGACGAACCGGCCCTGCCCGGGCGGACGGTGGACTTCGTCGAGTGGGCGGCGCGCTGGACCCTCAGCGCCCCGGGCGAGATGGCGGCGGCGGCGCTGTAGGGCCTGCGCGCGCCGCGGCCGCGGCCGGAACGGCGGGTGCGACGGGTCGGCGGGCGGTCGCCGGTCCGGCCCACGCCCGCGCGCTCGGCCGTGCTGGAGGCGCTGGGTGAGCGTTCGATGGCGGCGGCCGACCTGGCGCGCGCCGCCGGCGTCTCGGCGGGGGTGGTCAAGGGGCTCGTCGACGAGGGCGTGCTCGAGATCGTGGAGATCGAGGCGGTCGCCGCCTTCGACCGTCCGGCCCCGGAACATGCGCCGGCGATCCTGAACCCGGACCAGGCGGCGGCGGCCTGGACGCTGGCGGCCGCGGCGGCCGGCGGACGCTTCGCCCCCTTCCTGCTCGACGGTGTCACCGGGTCGGGCAAGACCGAGGCCTATCTGGAGGCGGCGGCGCGGACGCTGACGGCCGACCCGGAGGCGCAGATTCTGATCCTGTTGCCCGAGATCGCCCTGACCCAGGCGGTGATCGAGCGCATCGCCGCCCGCTTCGGCGCCGCGCCGGCCGAATGGCACTCGGGCATGGCCCCGCCGCGCCGGCGCCAGGTGTGGGAGGCCGTGCGGGCCGGGCGCTGCAACATCGTGGTCGGCGCCCGCTCCGCCCTGTTCCTGCCCTTCGTCCGCCTGCGGATGATCGTCGTGGACGAGGAGCACGACGGCTCGTTCAAGCAGGAAGAAGGGTTGGTCTATCACGGTCGCGACCTCGCGGTGGCGCGGGCCCGGATCGAGGACGCGACTGTCATCCTCGCCTCCGCGACCCCCTCGCTGGAAACTCTGTGGAACGCCCGCCACGGCCGCTACGGCTGGTTGAAGCTGGGGGCCCGGCACGGGGCGGCGGTGCTGCCCGACATCCGCCTGGTGGACCTGCGCGAATGCCCGCCGGACCCCCAGACCTGGCTGTCGCAGCCGCTACGCGAGGCGATCGGCGAGACCCTGCTGAGGGGCGAGCAGACGCTGCTGTTCCTGAACCGGCGCGGCTACGCCCCCGTGGTCCTGTGCCGGGCCTGCGGCCACCGGCTGACCGCGCCGGACACCGACAGCTGGCTGGTCGAGCATCGCTACACCGGGCGACTGGTCTGCCACCTGACCGGCTTCACCATGCCCCGGCCAAGGTTGTGCCCGTCCTGCGGCGCCGAGGATTCGCTGGTGTCGGTGGGGCCGGGCGTCGAACGGGTCGAGGAGGAGGTGCGCCAGCTGTTTCCCGAGGCGCGCACGGCCGTGTTCAGCTCCGACACCGTCCCGGACGGCCGCTCGGCGCGCGAGCTGATCCAGCGCATGGCCGAGGGCGGAATCGACATCCTCGTCGCCACCCAGGCCGCGGCCAAGGGGCACAACTTCCCCCACCTGACCCTCGTCGGCGTCGTCGACGCCGACCTCGGCCTGAGGGGCGGCGACCTGAGGGCGGCCGAGCGGACCTTCCAGCTGCTGACCCAGGCGACCGGCCGGGCCGGGCGCGCCGAGCGGCCGGGGCGCGCCCTCTTGCAGACCTGGACGCCCGAGCATCCGGTGCTGCAGGCGCTGGCCGCCGGCGACCGCGACGCCTTCGTCGAGGCGGAGATGGCCGAGCGCGAGGCCGCCGCCCTGCCGCCGCACGGGCGACTGGCGGCCCTGATCCTGTCCAGCGAGAACGCCCAGGCGGTGGAGAAGGCGGCGCGCGACCTGGCCGAGGCCATTCCCAACGCCGACCGGCTGGAGGTCTACGGGCCCGCCGACGCGCCGCTGGCCCTGGTGCGGGGCCGCCGGCGGAAACGTCTGCTGGTGCGCGCCGATCGCGACGTCGACCTGCAGGCCTTCCTGCGCACCTGGCTGGGGCGCGTGAAAATTCCCGCCTCGGTGAGGCTGAACGTCGACGTGGATCCGTACAGCTTCCTCTGATTGTCAAAGATCGACGGCGGCCGTCCCGGCGAAGGGAACGGCATGACTCTTCGCCGCTTCCGGAGAAGCGGTGAGGCGGGAAGGGAGCGGGGCGCCGGGCCTTCGCCCGGTCGGTGCAGTTGAAGTGACCGTATTCGGCGGAAGCTGACGCCCCGCGTGGTCGTTTTCCGTTCGCCCCGCC
>JANJTI010000224.1 GCA_024711185.1 Brevundimonas sp.
ATCACGGCGCGGAAGCGATCGCTTCGCGCCGCCGTCAGCAGGGCGGCGTGTCCGCCGTAACTATGGCCGATCAGGGCCACGCGGGCGGGGTCGACCGGCGCCTGTCGCGCCGCCTGGTCGACGATGGCGTCGATCCGTGCGGCCAGATCGTCCAGCCTCGTACCGTCGCCGCTGGGGCGCGGCAGGGAGGGTACAAGCACGGCATAGCCGTGGGCGGCCAGGACGGCGGGGTTGATGTGTCGCCGCTCTCCGCCTGGCCTGAGCCAGGATGGCGGAACGGGGTAGGCGGCGCCGGGATAGAGGACCACCGCCACGGGGGCCCTCCGGCCGCCTGGGTCCGGCGGCGGAAGCAGAAGCCAGCTGGTCAGGACCTGGCCATCCGGTCCGGGGTGCGTGACAGCCTTGATCTGGCCCCAGGCCAGTTGGTCGAGCGCGAGGTTGAGCGCGGTGAGCGGATGGTCGCCGTTCGGGTCGCGGCGCAGCAGGCGGGTCGACCCCGTCGCCGAAACGCTCTGGACGACCGCGAACCGCGCGTCCGGGCTGGCGGCGACGAGGGTTTCGTTCGGGCCCAGGGGCGGCAGGCAGGCGCCGGAACGCGACGCGCCGAGGCGGGTCAGACAGCCAGCCTGCATCAGGACGGCCGGTTCGGGGACAGGTCCGGCCGGGTTGGTCCGGGCCCGGCCGCCGCCGTCGGCGGCGCGCTCGCGGCCCTGCAGATGGCCCGGCAGACCGGGAGCGCCGGACGACGCGTCGAGCCGGTACAGCCCGTCAATGCGTTCGATCCAGGCGCGACCGCCGGCCTGCAGCAAGCGTTCCGACGGTTCGCGGACCGGGACCGTCAGGAGGTTCGGGCCGGCGCGACGCCACGCCCGGGCGCCGTCCGGGGTGCGAACCTGGACGACGGACGCTCCGCCGTCCCAGCCTGCCCGGACGAAGGGCATGCCGTCGGCCTGTTCGCCGACCCAGGGCCCGGCGTCCCCGAGCGGTACAGGCTGGGCCGGACCGGTGCGAGGGACGCGCCAGAAGCGGCCGTCGCTCCATGACCCGCCGGAAGGCCGGCCAAAGGCCAGCAGGGAGCGCCCGTCCGGCGACCAGCTCAACAGATGCGACAGGAAATCCTGATCGGGCAGAGGCTCGTCCACCCGGCGTGTCGCGAGGTCGACCAGCAGCAGTCGTCTCCGCCGGGCCGGCGTCCCGACCCGCACCGGGGCGTCCCCCCTCGCCTGCAGATCCTCGGCGTCGGCCAGAACCGCGACCGCCGCGCCGTCCGGGGACAGTTCGAGATCGAACAGCGCCCCGGCGGCGAGCTCGGTCCGGGCGCCCGTGCCGAGATCGAGGTGCATCAGGCGCGCCGGCGCGGCGGGATCGCGGTCGCCGCGACGCGCGCCGCTGGGAATGGAGACCGCGGAGGGCGCATGACCCGTTTCGAACCGACGCCACAGCGCCGCCTTGCGCGCCTGGGTCTGGCCGCCGAGGCGGAACACCAGGGGAAGATCGTCGGGCGCTCGCGCGATCACGACCACCTCCGTCGCCGAGCGCCACGCGACCGTGCGGCCGAGGCCGGCGTACTCCGGGGTCAGGGCGAACCACCGGGTCTCGCCGGTCGCCAGCGTCAGGACTCCGAGGCGCCAGCTCGTCTCGGTCAGCCGAAAGACCAGCATCCGTTCGCCGTCGGGGGAGAAGGGCCCCGAGACATAGCCGGTCGCATGACCGGGATCGGACAGCGCCCGCGGCGGCGCATCGGATGACGCATCGTGGATTTCCAGGCCGCTTAACAGCTGGGTCGTCATCAGCCCGAAGCGGTAGCTGGCCGCCGACGACCAGGCGGCGCGCCGCTCGACGACGATCCAGCGGCCGCCGGGACCGATCCGGACCTGGCCGAGGCTCTCCTGGCCCAGCAGGGCCTCGATGGTGACCGGCTGCACCGGCGGGCCCACGGCGGGGCTGGCCGCGGTCCCGCGGACGGCGGCCAGCAGCAGACAGAGCGGACGCATCACCAGGTCCGGGTCAGCTGCAGGGCGATGAAACGGCCGATGACGCTGGTGTTGGCCGCGTCGTAACCGATGCCTTCGGGCGCGTCGTAGAAGGGCGGATCGCGATCGAACAGATTCTGCACGGTCAGGGCGACGGCCGACCCCTGGAACGGCCCGGTCTCGGGCGCAAAGCGGATCTGGGCGTCGGCCGTGGTCCAGGAGCCGATGCGCGACCCGGCGAGGTCGCGGTAGGAATCGACATACTGCATCGAGGCCGAGGCGCTCCAGGGACCGCGCGCCCAGCCCAGGGAGCCGCGGCCCCGCAGGCCGACCGGGTAGTTGGGACGGTCGCGCAGCGACTGGGGCGAAGCGTCGGGGGTCGTCCAGCTGTCGAACCGCGCCAGATACGACAGCGTGACGCCCAGATCGAAGGCGTCGGGACCGAGATCGAAGGCGTAGCGGGCGTTGGCGTCGATCCCCTCGACCTCGACCCGGGCGGCGTTGACGTAGCGGGCGTCGACGATCGCCCCGTAGGAGGTGGCCGGATAGGCGTCGCGAAAATTGGTGGTCGGCAGGTCGAGAATGGCCTGGACCGCCGCCCGGTCGTCCGCGTTGTTGAGCGGATCGACGATGCGGATGAAGGACGACAGGGCGGGATCGGACAGGGCCGTCAGGATGTTCTCGAAGGTCGGCTGGCCGATCCGGTTGTCGAACTCGGTGCGAAACCAGTTGAAGCCGAGCTTGAGCCCGGGGAGGGCCTGCGGCGCATAGTCGGCGCCGAGCGTCCAGCTGTCGGCCTCTTCCGGCTCGAGGTCGGGATTGCCGCCGTACAGGATCATCGAAAGGATCTGCTGGGCGCCGCGCGGAAGGAAGGTCGGGCTCTGCCGCGCCGCGTCGTTCAGCTCGCGCAGCGCCGGGGCCCGGAAGGAGGCGCCGTAGTTGCCCCGCACGACGAGCTCGGTCGTGGGCTCCCAGACCAGGCCGATCTTCGGGCTGGTGGTCTCGCCGATGTCTTCATAGCTTTCGAACCGCGCCGCCAGCGACAGTTCGAGCCGCTCGAAACCGGGGCGGCGGTTGTCGCGGCCGAACAGCGGCACGCGCAGTTCGCCGAAGACGGCCGAGACCTGACGGCTGTTGTCGGTCGCCACGCCCGTCGTCGGCGTCAGCCCGCTGCTGAAGCTGTCGTTGCGCCGCCAGAAGGTCTCCTCGCGGAAGGCGAGGCCGGCGGCGAGCCGGATATCGCCCCCCGGCAGGGCGAGGACCGGGCCGTCGAGCTGCAGGTTGGCCGAACTGACCCCGGTTTCCGCCTGGCTGTGCGTCCAGCCGGAACTGATGAAGGCCAGGACGGCGGGCGAACTGACGCCGCCGCCGCCGAACGGGTTGAAGAAGCCGTCGCGCGCGGCGCTGTAGGGCGTCGCGGGATTGTCGGCGATCGCGCCCAGGGCTTCGCGCAGGAAGGTCGAGTTCAGGGCGCCGAATGTCTCGTTGTCGGTCCGTTCGGAGGCATGGGCGACATAGGCGTCCAGGGTCCACTCGTCCGACAGGTCGATCCGGGCGCCGACAGAGGCGCCGAAGCTTTTGGCCTCGCCGCGGATGCCGGGATTGGGCAGGTCGTTCTCGAACGACCAGGCGATGGTGTGGGAGGCGGCCCCGGTGGGGGAGGCGAAATACGGATGGCCGCCGTTGACGGTGAGCAAGGTGGCCGTCGGCGCCGAGACGGTCTCGTAGCGACGCTGGCCGTAGCGCGCGTCGGCGCTGAGTTCGACGCGCGATCCCAGGTCCTGGCGCAGGGCCGTGAACAGGCTGTGGCGCGTCTGGCGCGGCAGGACGTTCATCCCGCGCCGTTGGTTGCTGAGGTTGGTCTGGCCGGCGAGGAAGTCGCCAGGGTCCAGATCCGTGCCGTCCTGGCCGGGCGGAATGGCGTGGGTCGAGACATAGCCGCCCGCGACCGGGTCGAAGACCACCAGATTGCCGGGCGCGGCGTAGTTGAGCCGGCGGTCCGATCCGCCGCGCCAGCGCAGGTCCGCGTCGCCCGCAAGCCGCCGGGCCGAGACCGGCAAGGCCCCGCGGTCGTAATATTCATAGGTCCCCATCAGACTGCCGGACGACCAGCGCCGGCCGAGGGTCTGACCGAGCTGGACTTCGTCGCTGGCCCCGTCGGCAGTCCCGCCGAGCCGCAGACGGGTTTCCGCCCCGTCGTAGTCGTCGCGCAGGACGATGTTGACGACGCCGCCCACCGCGTCGGCGCCATACAGGGCCGAGGCCCCGTCGAGCAGGACGTCGATACGGGCGATGGCGCTCGTGGGAATTGTGGAGACGTCCGCGAAATCCCCCATGGCGCCGGTCCCGGCCATCCGCCGCCCGTTGATCAGCACCAGGGTGGCGTCGCTGCCGAGACCGCGCAGATTGACGCCGGAGGCGAAGCTGCCGTTGGTCGCGGTGCGATCTGCGCCGTTCTGCAGCGCGCCTTCATTGGCCGTGCCCCCGAAATTCTGCGGCAGGGCGGCGAGGGCCTGGGCGACGGTGGCGTGGCCGGCCCGATCGATGTCGTCCCGGCTGATAATAACCACGGGCGAGGGTCCGTCGGCCACGCCGCGGATCAGGCTGCCCGTCACCACGACGTCGTCCAGCTCGGCCGGTTCCTCCGGAATTGCCGCCCGGGCGGCGGGATCGTAGAGGACGAAGACGTTGGGGCGCGACCGCCGGTGGGCGAGTCCGGTCTCGCGCAACAGGGCCGCCAGGGCGCCGTCCGGGGCGTGCTCGCCGCTCAGCCCGGGTGATCGTCGACCGGCGACCAGCGCGGCGGGATACAGGATCTGGACGCCGCTCTGGCGGGCGAAGGCGGTCAGGGCCGCGTCGAGCGGTCCGGCCGGAATCTCATAGCGCCGCACCGGCTCGGCGGTCTGCGCCATGACCGGCGAGGCCGAAGCCAGCATCAGCGCCGAAAGCGCCGTTGAACCCAATCCTCTATGCATCAAGTCCCCCTCTGGTTACCCGCGAGAGCGCGGGCCGGGGAAGAGACGCTGTGACGGCCGGGCGACCCTAAGTCGGTGGGCGGATTATTTTGGCGGGGACGAACCCGACAGGATCACCGTGCCGTCCGGCCGACGTTCGGCGGCGACCGGGTAGAGATCCTCGAGGGCGGCGACGAAGCCGTCGACGTCGCCGGCGCCGAAGGCGCCGCTGACGGCGATGTCGGCGATGTCCGGCGCCTGGAGCTCCACCTTGCGCGCGCTGTAACGGTTGACCTCCGCCACGGCCGTCCGGATGGGCACGCCGTCGAAGACGAGCCGGCCGGTGGTCCAGCTGGTCGCGCGCGCGGCGTCGATCGGCTTGACCTCGGGACGGTCGTCGGTGGTGACGACCTGTTCGCCGGGCT
>JANJTI010000243.1 GCA_024711185.1 Brevundimonas sp.
GCGCGCCGGCTGCCCCGGGGCGGCGGCGACGGTGTTGCGCCCGGCCTCGGCCAGCACGCCGATCAGGTTGATGGCGGCGTCGGAGCCGCGCAGCGCTTCCTCGACCTGGGCAGGGTCGGTGGCGTCGCAACGCTGGGTGTAGATCTGGCCGACATGGCCGGCGGTGTGCACCTTGAAGGCGAGGTCGGGGCGACGCACGGCCACCCGGATGCGCCAGCCGCGCCGCGCCAGCGCCTGCACGACCTGGCTGCCGACGAAGCCCGAGCCGCCGAAGACGGTGACCAGACCGGGCGCGACTTCGCTCATGATGCACTCCGCGAGAGACAGGGCGCCGGCGCAAAACCGGCGTCGCGGCGGGGATTAGACGATGCCCGCGAGGGCCGCAACGCAAAGGCGACAAAAGCCTGTTGACCCGCATCGGGGCCTGCCTTAAGGGTCCGCGCCTTCCGGACGGAAACGCCTCGCGGCGCGAAGTCTGGGCCCAGATGGCGGAATTGGTAGACGCGCTGGCTTCAGGTGCCAGTGGCTTAACGGCCGTGGAGGTTCGAGTCCTCTTCTGGGCACCATATCTTGAAACGGCCCCCCTCGACCGAGGCGGGGCCGTTTCTGTTTCCGCCCTATCGCCTCGCGCGCGGCGCTCCGCTAGTTGAGGGCGAGGAGAGTTCGAAGGCCATGACCGTTCACCTGCACGAGGGCGACCTGCCCGCCGATCTCGACCTCGGCCCGGTGGTGGCCGTCGACTCCGAGACCATGGGCCTGCGGTACCGCCGCGACCCGCTGTGCGTGGTGCAGCTGTCGGCCGGCGACGGCGACGCCCACATCGTGCGGCTGGACCGCCCGGCGTACGACTGCCCCAATCTCAAGCGTCTGCTGGCGGACCCGTCCGTGCTGAAGCTGTTCCATTTCGGCCGCTTCGACATCGCCATGTTCCAGCTGCACCTCGGGGTCGAAACCCGCCCGGTCTACTGCACCAAGATCGCGTCGAAGCTGGCGCGCACCTACACCGACCGGCACGGCCTGAAGGACGTGGTCCGCGAATGCGCGGGCGTCGAACTGTCCAAGGCCCAGCAGAGCTCCGACTGGGGCGCCGCCGAACTGACGCCCGCCCAGCTGGAGTACGCCGCCTCCGACGTGCTGTACCTGCACGCCGTCAAGGCCCGGCTGGACGAAATGCTGGAGCGCGAGGGGCGCATGGACCTGGCCCGCAAGCTGTTCGACTTCCTGCCCACACGATCCGCTCTCGATCTCGCCGGCTGGGACGAGATCGACATTTTCGCCCACGCCTGATGACCGAGCCGGCCGACACCCGCGCCGCCGAGGACGAGGCCCGCGTCGCCGCGACGGCCGAGGCCTTCCGGGTGCGGTCGCGCCGGGTGCAGCTGATGCGCCGGCTGTTGCCGGTGCTGATCGTCATCCTCGCGGGCGGGACGGTCAGCTGGATCGTGCTGCGCAGCGTCATGTCGGACGTCGAGCGCAAGGCGGGGACCAGTCGCGAGGTGACGCTGGAAAACTCCCGTTTCCTCGGACAGGACGCCGAGGGGCGCAGCTTCGTCGTCGGCTTCGAACGGGCCGTCCGCGAGGGACAGACCGGGCGCTACCGGCTGGTCGGACCTGCGCTGCGCCTGAACCTGGGCGGTCGCAAGGTGACCACCCTGACGGCCGACGGGGGCACGTACGACGAGGCCGCGCGCACGGTGACCATCGGGCCCAACGTGCGCATCTCGGATGGCGGCTCGGGCTTCACCCTCGTCACGCCAGAGGCGGTGGTCGATACCCGCACCGGCATCGTGACCGGCGCAAAGGGCGTGCAGGGCTCCGGGCCCCTTGGAACCGTGACGGCTTCGTCCTATGCGATCTATGAACAGGGCGAACGGGTCGTGTTCAGCGGCTCGGGCGATAACAAGGTCCGGGGGACCATCAACGCGGCGGGTGCGGACGGATGAGCATGAGCAGAACCCTTGCGGCCGCGATCCTCGGCCTCTCCCTCGCGGCCCTGCCGACGATCGGCGACGCCCAGAGCTTCCAGTCCGGCCAGCCGATCATGTGGGGCGCCGACGAGGGGGTGCGCACCCCCACCAGCCTCTCGCTGCGCGGCCGGGCGGAGTTGACCCAGGGCGACAGCCGCATCCGGGCCGACCGCGTCGAGGCGGCGCTGAGCGGCGGCGACCTGACGCGGGTCGAAGCGACGGGCAGCGTCTATTTCGTCACGCCGGAGCAGACCATTCGCGGCGATCGCGCCGTCTACACGCCGGCCAACGACACCATCGTCCTGACCGGCGACGTGATCCTGACCCAGGGCGAGAACGTCATCACCGGCGCCAGCCTGACCTACAACACCCGCACCGGCACGGCGCAGATGGGCGGCGGCTCGAACGGCCGGGTGCAGGGCGTCTTCTATCCGCAGAGCGGGGACTGAGCCCCGGCTCGGAGGACGCGTGGCGCGCAAGGAACTCTCGGCCCTCAATGTCCACGACGCCGTCGCCCCGGAGGCGCCGGCCCAGGCGCCGCACCCGACCGGCCTCCGGGCCGAGCACCTGGCGCGGTCCTTCGGCCCGCGGCAGGTGGTGCGCGACGTCTCCCTGACGGTACAGCGTGGGGAGGTGGCTGGCCTGCTGGGCCCCAACGGCGCCGGCAAGACCACCTGCTTCTACATGATTACCGGCCTGATCCCGCCGGACGCGGGCCGGATCTTCCTCGACGGCGAGGACATCACCGCCCAGCCGATGTACCAGCGCGCCCGCATGGGCCTCGGCTATCTCGCCCAGGAGGCCTCCATCTTCCGCGGCATGACGGTCGAGAACAACGTCCGCGCCGTCGTCGAGCTGCACCACACCGGCCGGCAGGCGATCGAGGAGGAGGTCAGCCGCCTGCTGGAGGAGCTGCGCATCGACCACCTGCGCCACGCGCCCGCCTCGGGCCTCTCCGGCGGGGAGCGCCGCCGCTGCGAGATCGCCCGGGCGCTGGCGGGCAAGCCGTCCTTCATGCTGCTGGACGAGCCCTTCGCCGGCATCGACCCGCTGGCCATCGCCGACATCCGTCAGGTGATCCGCTACCTCGCGGGACAGGGAATCGGCGTGCTGATCACCGACCACAATGTGCGCGAGACGCTCGACATCATCGACCACGCCTCGATCATCTCGGGCGGGGCGGTGCTGTTCGAGGGCAAGGCCGAGGACGTAATCCGCGATCCCGAGGTTCGCCGCGTCTACCTCGGCGACATGTACGGCTGACCTGGCCCCCTCAAGACCGGATCTGACGCAGACCCGCGAAGCTGCCCGGCGCACGCCGCCCTGTGTCGCGGCAGGCCGTCGACGCCGCGTCACGGGCGTCGTCCCGTTCGGAACCCGTTAACCGCTTCGGCCACAGGGTGGCCGCCAGCAAGTTTCGGGCCACATGGCTCGCGGGGGTTGGTCGGTGCTCGGGCAAAGGCTGGAGATCAGGCAGGGGCAGGGGCTGGTCATCACGCCCCAGCTGCAGCAGGCGATCAAGCTGCTGCAGTTGTCCAACCTCGAGCTTGAGGCCTTCGTCGAGGCGGAGCTGGAGCGCAATCCGCTGCTGCAGCGCGAGGACGTCGAGGCCGGAGAGGCCGGCGACGCCCTGCCGGAAGCTCCGGAAACCGCCGACCGGGCTGAAATGACCTTCGACGAGAGCGGCGCCGTCCAGGCGGCCGATGCGGTCGACGCGCGGGCCGACGATCTCTACGGCGACGCCGCCCCCGGCGAGCGCACCTCGGACCGGATGACCGACGAGGCCCAGCCCGGTCTGTCGGACTGGTCTCGCGCCGGGTCCGGCGGGGGGCTGCCGGAGGGCGAGGGACACGAACGGCCGGACACGCGCGAGGCCACCCTGTGGGAGCATCTGCAGGCGCAGGCGTCGCAGGCCGGCCTGTCGCCCGCCGACCACGCTATCGCCCTGACGCTGATCGACATGGTCGACGAGGGCGGCTATCTGCGCGGCGATCTGCTCGAGGCGGCGGACCGGCTGGGCGTGCCGGTTGAGCGCGTCGAGTCGGTTCTGGCGGTCTGCCACGGCTTCGAGCCGACCGGCGTGATGGCGCGTTCCGTCCCCGAATGTCTGAAGCTGCAGCTGGACGAGCGCAACCGTTTCGACCCGGCCATGGCCGTCCTGCTGGACAATCTCGATCTGCTGGCGAAGCGCGACCTGGCCGGCCTGCGCAAGCTCTGCGGCGTCGACGCCGAGGACATGGCCGAGATGATCGCCGAGCTGAAGGCGTTGACGCCGCGCCCCGGCGCCGGCTTCGGCGGCGAGCCGGCGCAGACGGTGATCCCCGACGTCCATGTGCGGCCGGACCCGGCCGGCGGCTGGAAGGTCGAGCTCAACGCCGACACCCTGCCGCGGCTGATCAAGGACAAGCGCGACCACGGGGTGGTTACCGCCGCGGCGCGCTCGGACACGGAGAAGACCTTCGTGGCGGACTGCGCCGCCCAGGCCAGCTGGCTGGTCAAGTCGCTGGACCAGCGGGCGAAGACCATCCTGAAGGTGGCGTCGGAGATCGTCCGGCAGCAGGACGCCTTCCTCGCCTTCGGGGTCGAGTTCCTGCGCCCCCTCACCCTCAAGACCGTGGCCGACGCCATCGAGATGCATGAGTCCACGGTCAGCCGGGTGACCTCGAACAAGTACGTCTCGACGCCGCGCGGCGTGTTCGAGCTGAAGTTCTTCTTCACCGCGGCGATCCAGTCCTCCGACGGCGGCGCGCTGCATTCGGCCGAGGCGGTCCGCCACCGCATCCGCAGCATGATCGACGGCGAGGGCCGCGACGGCGACGTGCTGTCGGACGACCGCATCGTCGAGCTGCTCAAGGAGGCGGGAATCGACATCGCCCGCCGCACCGTCGCCAAGTACCGCGAGGCCCTGCGCATCCCGTCCTCGGTGCAGCGCAAGCGGATGCTGCAGGCCGGCTGAAGGCCCCGCGCGGCTGCGGCGATCAGCGTCAC
>JANJTI010000269.1 GCA_024711185.1 Brevundimonas sp.
TCCTGCGTCGGCGCCGCGGCGGCGGACCGGACGGGGGCCACGCCTCCAGCGCGGCCTGATCCGCGCCCCCGGCGGCCTGCCCGCGGCTACCCCGGCGGCGGAGCGTTGCGCACGGCGCCGAACACCCGCCTGAAACTGGTCTTCAGCGCCGCGTCCGCCTCGTCGAGCGTCGCCGGCACACCCAGGTCGACAAGGCTGGTCACCCCATGCTCCTGGATGCCGCACGGCACGATGCCGGCGAAGTGCGACAGGTCCGGCTCTACGTTCAGGGAAATGCCGTGGAAGCTGACCCAGCGCCGCACCTTCACCCCGATGGCGGCGATCTTGTCCTCGCGCGACCAGCCGGGGCCATGCCGCTCCACCCACACGCCCACCCGGCCCTCGCGGGTCCCCGCCGGGACCCCGAACTCGCCGAGAGCCCCGACGATCCACTGCTCCAGCCCGCGCACGAAGGCGCGCACGTCGCGGCCCCGATGGTTCAGGTCCAGCATCACATAGGCCACCCGCTGGCCGGGGCCGTGATAGGTGAACTGCCCGCCGCGGCTGGTGCGATGCACCGGAAAGCGCCCGGGCTCGAGCAGGTCCTCGTCGCGGGCCGAGACCCCGGCGGTGTAGAGCGGCGGGTGCTCCAGCAACCAGACCAGCTCCCCGGCCCGGCCGGCGGTGATCTGCTCGACGCGCCGCTCCATGGCGCGGACGGCGGCCGCATAGCCGACCCGGCCGGGCGAGACGACCCATTCCACGGGGCGGCCGTCGGGGCGGAACAGTTTGTGAAGCGGCGCTTCGCTTAAGGTTGGGGAAACCATGACGCTCCAATGTGGGGGTCGGGAGCGTCATGCAAGATCACCCCGCCGAAGTTCAGTCCGCGTCGAGTCCCCCCATGAGCCAGATCGAAGCCGTCGACGTCGAGATCTCGGTTGTGCTGGGGCGCTCCGTGCTGCCCATGGCCCAGCTGCTCCGCATGGGTCGCGGCGCCGTCATCCCCCTCGACGCCTCCGAGCACGACGAGGTCTGGATCCTCGCCAACAATCACCCCGTCGCCCGCGGCGCCATCGAGATCCGCGAGGATCGCATCGCCATCACCGTGACCCGCCCGGCGGACGTCTATGATTTCCTGGCGGGAGCGGCCTAGGCCCCTTCCCTTTCTCCCGCGCCTCCGCTATCTGCCCCCCTCCGATGCGAGCGGTCGTGGCGGAATTGGTAGACGCGCAGCGTTGAGGTCGCTGTGGGGCAACCCGTGGAAGTTCGAGTCTTCTCGACCGCACCATCGATACTTTGAAGGGCGACTCATCGGCATAATGCTGATCTGACATGCAGGGAGGTCGACGCGTGAGCACCACCGCACCCGCCCCCCTGCCGGCCCAGGACGCCGAGCTCGAGCACGTCGCTCTCGACGAGGACTACGTCCTCACCCCCGCCTTCGTCGAAAAGGTCGTCGACGCAGCCGACGACGGCGACGGAATGCGGCTCCGCAGCCTGCTAGAGGACCTGCACCCCGCCGATGTCGCCGATCTGATGGGCTTCCTCACGGCCGAGCACCGCGCCGTGGTCACCCTCTGGCTGCCGCCGGACCTCCTCGCCGAGACCCTGCCCGAGCTTGACGACGGGATCCGCGAGGAGGTGCTCGAACGGGTTCCCCACCTCACCCTCGCCGAAGCCCTGCAGGAGCTCGACTCGGACGACGCCGCCGCGGTCGTCGAGGACCTCGAGGACGACCAGCGCGAGAAGGTTCTGGCGGCCATGCCCGAGGTCGACCGGGCCGCCATCGAGAGCTCGCTGGGCTACGCCGAGGACTCCGCCGGGCGCTTGATGCAGCGCGAGGTCATGGCCGCGCCGCAGTTCTGGAACGTCGGCGACACCATCGACCACGTCCGCGCCCAGGGCGAGGAGCTCCCCGAGCTGTTCTTCGACATCTACGTCGTCGACCCGCTGAACCGCCCCGTCGGCGGCGTCCCGGTCAGCCGGCTGCTGCGCACGCCGCGGGCCACGCCGCTCAGTGAGATCATGGACCCGGTCAACGAGATCGCCGTCGACCAGGACCAGGAAGAGGTCGCCTACATCTTCGAGAAGTACCACCTCATTTCCGCCCCGGTCATCGACAGCGCGGGACGTCTTGTGGGCCAGGTCACTGTCGACGATATCGTCAACATCATCCAGGAAGAGAACCGCGAGGACATTCTCCGCCTCGCCGGCGTCTCCGACGAGGATCGCGGCTCCTCTGTGCCCGAGATCGTCCGCGGCCGGGTGCCGTGGCTGGCAATCAACCTCGGCACCGCCGTGCTCGGCGCCATGGTCATTTCGTGGTTCGGCGCGACCATCGAGCAGATCGTGGCCCTGGCGATTCTCATGCCGATCGTCTCGGCCATCGGCGGCAACGCCGGCACCCAGGCCCTGACAGTGACGGTCCGCGCTCTGGCGACGCGCGAACTGAACAGTTCGAACGCCAACCGCACCTTCTGGCGCGAGCTGGTGGTCGGCCTGGCGAACGGGCTGCTGCTGGCCCCTCTGATCGGTGTGGCGGCGGGGCTGTGGTCGGGGGACTGGCGCATCGGCGCGGTCATCGCCGCAGCGATGGTGCTGAACCTTCTTGTGGCCGCGACCGTGGGCGTGCTGACCCCGCTGACGTTGTCACGGCTGAAGTTCGACCCGGCCGTCTCGTCCGCTGTATTCGTCACGGCGACGACGGATTTCTTCGGTTTTCTGATCTTCCTCGGCCTGGCGAC